>JBGTLJ010000527.1:0-5674 GCA_041744175.1 Oceaniglobus sp.
CGGGCGCGGCATCGGACACACTCGGGGGTGATGGACATCGCCCGTGATCCTGGCCTGTCGGGCCTGCTGCGACGCATCGCCGACAGCCGGGCGGCGCTGATCGAGCTGACCCGCGATCTGATCCGCATCCCGACGCTCAATCCGCCGGGCGAAAACTACCGCGAGATCTGCGAATATCTTGACCGGCGGCTTTCCGGCGCCGGGTTCGACACCACGCTGATCCGCGCGACGGGCACGCCGGGCGATTGCGACCGATACCCGCGCTGGAACATCGTCGCGCGCCGCGAGGGCAGGCATGGCGGCGACTGCGTCCACTTCAATTCGCACACCGATGTCGTGGACGTGGGTCTGGGCTGGAGTCGCGATCCGTTCGGCGGCGACCTGGCCGATGGCCGGATTTGGGGGCGCGGGGCCTGCGACATGAAGGGCGGGCTTGCCGCATCCATCATCGCCGCCGAATGCTTCATCGCCGAATTTCCTGACCACGGCGGCGCGATCGAGATTTCCGGCACCGCGGATGAGGAATCGGGCGGCTATGGCGGCGTCGCCTACCTTGCCGAGCGGGGATATTTCTCGCCGCAGCGCGTGCAGCATGTCATCATCCCCGAACCGCTGAACAAGGACCGCGTGTGTCTTGGCCATCGCGGCGGATGGTGGGCCGAGATCGAGACCTTCGGCGAGATCGCGCATGGCTCGATGCCGTTTCTGGGCGACTGCGCCGTGCGCCACATGGGGGCCGTGCTTGAGGCGTTCGAGACCCGGCTGTACCCGGCGATGGCGGCGCGGCGCACCGACATGCCGGTGGTACCCGAAGGCGCACGCCAGTCCACCATGAACATCAATTCGATCCATGGCGGACAGGCGGAGAAGCGGGCCGGATCGACCGCCCTGCCATCCCATTGCGTGCCCGACAGTTGCCGCGTCGTCATCGACCGCCGGTTTCTGGCCGAGGAATCCCTTGACGGGGTGCGCGACGAGGTGCGCGGCATCCTGGATACCCTCATGGCCGAGCGGCCGAATTTCGGCTATGCCCTGAACGAGCTGAACCACGTCCTGCCGTCGATGACCGACCGTGACGCGCCCGTCGCGCGCAGTGTCGCCGCCGCCATCGGGCAGGTGCTGGGGCGTGAGGCGCAATTCGTCGCCTCGCCCGGCACCTACGATCAAAAGCATATCGACAGGATCGGCAAACTGAAGAACTGTGTCGCCTATGGCCCCGGCATCCTGGAACTGGCCCACAAGCCGGACGAATGGATCGGGGTCGATGACATGATGGACAGCGCGACGGTCATGGCGCTGACCCTGGTGGACCTTCTGGCGCCGGTCCGGACCTGACCGAAATGGGAGCTTCGAATGCGTATCACACCGATCCTCGCCGCTCTTGCGCTGGGCGCCACGGCCGCCGTCGCGCAGGACGCGATCACCGTCGCGATCCAGCTTGAGCCGCCCAATCTCGACCCGACCGGCGGTGCGGCCGGGGCAATCGACAGCGTGCTCTATTCCAACGTCTTTGAGGGTCTGACGCGGTTCGCGTCGGACGGCGCCATCGTCCCGGGCCTTGCGCGCGAGTGGGAGATTTCGGACGATGGGCTGAGCTATACCTTCCATCTGCGCGACGGCGTGACGTTCCACGACGGCACCGCGATGGACGCCGACGACGTGAAATTCAGCCTCGACCGGGCCCGCGCCGACGACAGCACCAATGCGCAAAAGCCGCTGTTCGCGCCCATCGACACGGTCGAGGCGATCGACCCGCTGACCGTGCGCGTCACGCTGTCGGCACCGGCCGGCAACTTCCTGTTCAACATGGCCTGGGGGGATGCTGTGATCGTGGCGCCGGAATCGGTCGATAGCCTTGCCACCGCGCCCGTGGGAACCGGTGCGTTCATGTTCGAGCGGTGGGTGCAGGGCGACAGGATCGAACTGTCGCGGTTCGACGGGTACTGGGGCGACCCCGCGAAGATGGCCACCGCCACGTTCCGGTTCATCGCCGATCCCACCGCCGCCTTCGCCGCCGTGATGGCTGAGGATGTGGATGCCTTCGTCGGCTTTCCCGCACCCGAGAACCTGCCGCAGTTCGAGGCCGATCCGCGGTTTCAGGTTCTGGTGGGCAACACCGAGGGCGAGACGATCCTGGCGATGAACAACGCGCTGCCGCCGTTCGACGACGTCAGGGTGCGCCAGGCTGTCGCCCATGCCATCGACCGGCAGGCGATCATCGACGGTGCGATGTTCGGGCTGGGCACCCCCATCGGGACCCATTTCGCGCCCCACAATCCCGCATATGTGGATCTGACCGGCCTGTCGCAGTACGATCCGGAGCTGTCGAAACGGCTGCTGGCCGAGGCCGGACTTGTTGACGGGTTCGAAACCACGCTGAAGCTGCCGCCGCCGTCCTATGCGCGGCGCGGCGGAGAGATCATCGCGAGCCAGCTGCGCGCGGTCGGGATCGACGCGCAGATCGAGAACGAGGAATGGGCGCAATGGCTTGAGGGCACGTTCAAGGGCAAGGATTTCGGGCTGACCATCGTATCGCACACCGAACCCATGGACATCGGCATCTATGGCGATCCGGACTATTATTTTCAGTATGGAGCACCCGCGTTCGTCGTGGTGATGGACGAGCTGAACGCCACGACCGACGAGGACCGGCGCACCGCCCTGTTACAGGACGCACAGCGGATCATCGCCGAGGATTACGTCAACGCCTATCTGTTCGAACTGGGAATCGCGACCGTCGCCAAGGCGGGGCTGCGCGGGCTCTGGGTGAACCAGCCCACCCAGGCCGTCGATCTGACGGAGGTATACTGGAGCGACTGACCGGGCGGCGACGGCCCGCAGCAGGTCACCGTTTCCTTGGCAGATGAAATGAAGCGTTCCATGGTCTTTGGCGCGGCGGGCTGGTGGTGCCACCGGCGTTGAGCTGGGCCAGTACCGCGGATTCCAGCGCGTCGTCGTCGTAGTCCTTCCAACAATCGTGAATTGCTGCCAGCCTGTCGTTCATCAAAAGCGCCGAACCGTCGCGATCCACCCATCCCCGTCGGCCGTTTGCGAAGATCGCATCAAACGCGTCGCGGGTATTTCGCAGGCTGTTGCGAAACCTTTCTGCGGGCCGGTCGCGCCCGATGTGCTGGTGGAACAGGTCGTAGGCCGCGCACCATGTGGCCTTTCCCAGGGCGCTGGGCGGTTTCGTGCGCCCCGCCGCGTTGTGCACCGAACACCGCGACAGATAGTATCCGGCCAGCAACATGGCGTCGGAGCGCGGCTGCTTGATGCCGTTGCCTTTCATTCCGGGCGCTCCTGTAGTGGCGAAAAAGGGCATGTCAATATAACCCGAGATTGATTAAATTTATCTGAAGACCAATGACCTAGCGTCAAACGGTCACGAGGACGCATCATACGATTGCGCAAACGCTCTGGCGTCGGCGGATACGCCGCTGAAAGCGCAAGGCCGCGGCCGACAACATCGCTGGACCAGAGAGGGATCCGCACATAACGTCGGCGCCATGCTGCGATACATCCTGCAACGCGCGCTGTCCTTCGTCGTCTCGCTGATCGTCGCCAGCGCGGTGATCTTTCTGGTGATCGAGGTGGCGCCGGGCGATCCCGCCTCATTCATGCTGGGGATCAACGCGCAGCCCGACACGGTGGCGGCCCTGCGGAGCGAACTGGGGCTAAGTGGCGGCAAGCTGGAGCGGTATCTCGGCTGGGTCAGCGGGATGCTGCGGGGCGATTTCGGCACATCCTATGCCTATCGCAGCCCGGTGGGCGCGATGATCGCGGACCGGCTCTGGGTGTCGCTGCCGCTGGCGGTCTATGCGCTGACGCTGTCGACGCTGATCGCCTTTCCGGCCGGGATCTATGCCGCGAGCCGTCGCGGCGGCGCGGGCGACACGGCGGTTATGGGCGCGACGCAACTGGGCATCGCGATCCCGAACTTCTGGTTCGCGATGATCTGCGTGCTGATCTTCGCCATCAAACTGCGCTGGTTCTCGGCGGGCGGTTTTCCCGGGTGGGACAAGGGGATCGCCGGCGGACTGGTGGCGCTGACCCTGCCCGCCGTCGCGCTGGCGCTGCCGCAGGCGGCGATCCTGACCCGGGTCATGCGATCAAGCCTGCTGGACATTCTGGGCGAGGATTTCATCCGCACCGCCCGGGCAAAGGGGCTGACGCGCCGCCAGACCCTGTGGCGACACGCATTGCGCAACGCGATGATCCCGGTGCTGACCATCCTCGGGCTGCAGTTCAGCTTTCTGCTGGCGGGGGCGATCATCATCGAACAGGTGTTCTTTCTGCCGGGTCTTGGGCGGCTGGTGTTCCAGAGCATCAGCGCGCGCGATCTGATCGTGGTGGAATCCGTGGTGATGCTTTTGGTCTTTGCCGTCATCGCGGTGAATTTCGCGGTCGATCTGGCCTATGCCGCCGTCGACCCGCGGCTGCGGACTGCACGATGAACCGCAACCTGACGCTTGGCGGCGCCTTGGCCGGTGTGTTCGTTCTGGCCGCCGCCGTGTCGTTCGTTTTCACGCCCCATGACATCACGGCGCTGGACATTCCCGGCAAGCTTCGCCCACCCGGCGCCGCCCACTGGATGGGCACCGATCATTTCGGACGCGACATCCTGTCGATGATCATGGTCGGTGCGAGAACGTCGATCTCTGTCGCGGTCGTGGCGGTGGGCATCGGCATGGCGCTGGGCATTCCTCTGGGTCTGGCGGCGGCGGCAATCAGGGGCGGCTGGCTGGACGAGGTCATCATGCGCGCCAACGATCTTGTCTTCGCGTTCCCAAGCCTTGTGATCGCGATCCTGATCACCGCCGTGTTCGGGGCGGGCGCGATCAATGCGATCGTCGCCATCGGGATCTTCAACATCCCGGTGTTCGCGCGCCTGACCCGGGGCGCGGCGTCGGGCGTGTGGAGCAGGGATTTCATCCTTGCCGCCCGGGTGGCGGGCAAGTCCGCGACGCGGATCTCGGTCGAACACATCCTGCCCAACATCGCCAGCCTGATGATCGTGCAGGGCACCATCCAGTTCTCGCTGGGTATCCTGGCCGAGGCGGGGCTGTCCTATGTCGGGCTTGGCGCGCAGCCCCCGACGCCAAGCTGGGGTCGGATGCTGGCCGATGCGCAGACACTGGTGGCCATCGCGCCGCATCTGGCGCTGTTTCCGGGTCTTGCGATCGTGCTGACGGTTCTGGGGCTGAACCTGATGGGCGACGGGCTGCGCGACTGGTTGGATCCGCGCCTGCGGGGGGGGCGGGCATGACGTTGCTGTCGGTGCGCGGGCTGGGTGTGGCGATCCGGGGGCGGCGCGTCCTTCGCGACGTGTCATTCGACATCGCCGAGGGCCAGATCGTCGCCCTGACGGGGGAATCTGGGTCCGGCAAATCGATGACCGCGCTTGCCGCCATCGGACTGCTGCCCGCGGGCGCACGGGCCGATGGCAGGGTCCTGCTGGCCGGAACGGACATCCTTTCCACGTCCGAGGCGGACCTGTGCACGATCCGCGGCAAGACCGTGGGCATGGTGTTTCAGGAGCCGATGACCGCCTTGAACCCGGTGCGCACCATCGGCGCGCAGGTGGCCGAGACGATCCGCATCCACGGGACGCAAAGCCGGGCGCAGGCGGACGGCATCGCCGCCGACATGCTGGCGCGTGTCGGGCTGCCTGCCG
>JBGTLJ010000528.1:0-4622 GCA_041744175.1 Oceaniglobus sp.
CTGGGACGGCACCGCGCGCGGCACCGGCGACGCGCCGAGCAACTCCGGGGGATCGGCCCGCCCTTTTTTGAGAACATGTCGGGTTGTGGCGGCAATGCGCTGGGCTATCTGATCGAAAACGCCGACAGCAGCCATGACACGCTGATGGTTACCTCGACGCCGATCATCATCCGCTCGCTGACCGGCGAATTTCCCCAGAACTTCCGCAATCTGACCCTCGTCGCCGGCAGCGTCGGCGACTATACCGCCATCGCCGTCACCAGGGACAGCCCGCTGAACTCCATGGAAGACCTGCTGCTGGCCGCTTTCGACGCCGACCCCAACGGCATTGCCATCGGCGGCGGCTCGGTGCCCGGCGGGATTGACCATCTTGTCGCGGCCATCGTGATGGCGGCGGCGGGCGAGTCGTGACATATATCCCCCGTGACGCGGGGGGGGGGCGCGGCCAGGGCGGCGCTGTTGTCGGGCGAAATCGCGGCCCTGTCCACCGGGTTTTCCAAAGCCATCGAGTTTGCCAACTCGGGCGGGGTCAAGATCCTCGGCGTCACTTTCGCTTAACGGGTGCCCGCCATGGACAGCGTGCGAACCATGACGGAACAGGGCATGGACGCCAAATTCGTCAACTAGCGCGGCTTTTTCGGCGCGCCCGGCATGCTGCAGGACATCAACCTGATGCACCTCGGCAACTACAATGTCGCGCAGGCTGTGATGCTGCTGGCCCATATGGTGGCCTGCGCGCCGCTGCTGCGCCGCGCCGGATTCCTTGCCGCCACGTTTCTGTTCCTCGTCGTGGGCAGCCTGATCCTCGGTGAGCGTCGCATCACGGTGGTGATGCTGGTCGCCGCCATCGCAGCGGGCAGCGTGTGGTATCCGGTGGTCGGTGTGCTCGGGATCTTCCCGCGCCCGCGCCCGCTGCCGATGTTCATGACTTGGTCCCGACGTTCTCGAAGGTCCGATGACGGGCTTTGCCAAGGCCTTCACACTTGTCAACATCCTGATGGTGATCGGCGGCTGCCTGATCGGCACATTCATCGGGATGCTGCCCGGCCTTAGCCCGATGAGCATGATCGCGATCATGATCCCCGTCGCCATCACCATCGGCTACGGTGCGGTGATCGGCGGCTGCACCTCATCAATCCTGATCAACGCGCCGGGCGTCGCCTCCACCGTCGCCACCAGCATTGACGGCTATCCCATGGCGCGCGCGGGCATGGCCGGCAAGGTGGGCAAGACGCTGATGATGATGTTCCTCGGGCAGATCTCGGCGACGGTGGGCGAAGGCGTGCTGTACACCGTGCCGCGCTTCACCGGCGGCATCATGGATCTGCAATCGGGCTTCGGCTTCATCACCCTCGCCATGGCGATGTTCGACCTGCCAGAGGCGATCGACCTCGTGCTCGACCCCGGCAGATCGAAAACCGGCGACGGCGACAGCGGCAAGATCACCAGCCTGCGAACTTCGTACGCAGAGGCATGGGCGATCGCGTCGGTGTTCGGCCGCCAGTCGATCCAGGGTTTCCGGATCGGGCGCCACCGCGATCCTGCCGGGCGCACTGATGGCGCTCAACCTGTCGCCCGGCCCGCGCCTGATGATCGACGAGCCGCAGATTTTCCGGGCGGTCGCCATCTCCATCTATCTCGGCAATCTCGTGCTCTTGATGCTGAACCTGTCGCTGATCCCCTTTATCGCAATGATCCTGTCGGTGCCGCGCACCTTCCCGATCCCGTTCATCCTGTTCTTCACGCTGTTGAACGCCTGCATTGTCCAGAACAACGCCACCGAATTGCTGCTGGTGGGTCTCGGTGTGGTCGCCACGCTGTTCGAATTCGCCGAATGTCCGCTGGCGCCGCTGCCGATCGGCTTCATCCTCGGCCTGCTGCTGACCAACGACTTCTTGCGCGCGATGCCGCTTTGCGACGGTGTCAGCTTCAACTGGGAACGGCCCATGACCCTCGGTCTGCTGGTCCTCGCGGCGGTGCTGACCCTGATGGCCAGCAGTCGCGCCCGCCGCGCAGGGCTGTGCGCCACGGGGATGGCTGACGGCACCTGAGCAAGGCGGCGTTTTACACCGGCGCGAAAACATCCGATGATCGGTGCGAACCGTTGGCAATGGAGGGTCCGGTGAACACGCAGGCCAAACCGCGACAGATGGTGCAGGCACCGTCCCTGCCCGGGCCGCACCCGGGCTACATGCCCGGCTTCGGCAACGATTTCGAGACAGAGGCGCTGCCGGGCGCGCTGCCCCAGGGCCGAAACAGCCCGCAGAAATGCGACTATGGCCTGTACGGAGAGCAACTCAGCGGCACCGCCTTTACCGCCCCCGGCCACCAGAACGAACGCACCTGGTGCTATCGCATCCGCCCGTCGGTGAAACATTCGCGCCGCTATCAACGGATCGACCTGCCGTACTGGAAGTCCGCTCCCAACATCGTGGCGGATGTCGCGAGCCTGGGCCAGTACCGCTGGGATCCTGTCTCCCACGGCGACGCGCCCCTGACATGGCTCACCGGCATGCGCACGATGACCACGGCGGGCGATGTGAACACCCAGGTGGGCATGGCGGCGCATGTCTATCTGGTCACGCAATCCATGTCCGACAGCTATTTCTATTCGGCAGACAGCGAACTTCTGGTTGTCCCGCAAGAGGGCCGCCTGCGGTTCTGCACCGAACTCGGGATCGTCGACATCGCCCCGAGGGAAATCGCCATCATCCCGCGCGGTCTGGTCTACCGGGTCGAGGTGCTGGACGGCCCGTGCCGGGGCTTCGTGTGCGAAAACTACGGCCAGACCTTCGCGCTGCCGGCGCGCGGCCCGATCGGGGCCAACTGCATGGCCAACCCGCGTGATTTCAAGGCCCCGGTCGCCGCCTTCGAGGATCGCGAGGTCCAGTCCACCGTCACCGTCAAATGGTGCGGCCAGTTCCACGAGACCCTCATCGCCCAGAGCCCGCTTGACGTGGTGGCATGGCATGGCAACTACGCGCCGCTGAAATACGACCTGTCCACCTATTGCCCGGTGGGCGCGGTGCTTTTCGACCACCCCGATCCATCGATCTTCACCGTTCTCACCGCCCCCTCGGGTCTTGAGGGCACCGCCAATATCGACTTCGTGCTGTTTCGCGAACGCTGGTCGGTTGCCGAGGATACGTTCCGCCCGCCGTGGTACCACAAGAACGTGATGTCCGAACTGATGGGCAACATCCACGGCCAGTACGACGCCAAGCCCAAGGGCTTCGTGCCCGGAGGCATCAGCCTGCACAACATGATGCTGCCTCACGGCCCGGACCGTACCGCGTTCGAGGGCGCATCCAACGCCGAGCTCACGGCGCAGAAACTGGACGACACCATGTCATTCATGTTCGAAACCCGGTTTCCCCAGCACCTGACCGCCTTCGCGGGTCATGAGGCGCCGTTGCAGGATGACTATATCGACTGCTGGGACAGCCTGGAAAAGAAATTCGACGGCACGCCGGGCCGCAAGTAACCCGTCCGGACCGAAAGGAACCACATGGCAAAGGCCTTCGCATCCCAGGCGGACATGGCGCAAAAGTCCGTCACCTTTGACGAGATCGGCACGGGTCTCTACGCCTTCACCGCCGAGGGCGATCCCAATTCCGGGGTCATCGTCGGCGACAGATCGGTGATGGTGATTGAGGCTCAGGCGACACCCCGCCTTGCCGCACAGGTGATCGAAAGGATCCGCGGCGTCACCGACAAGCCGATCAGCCACCTTGTGCTGACACATTACCACGCCGTCCGTGTCCTTGGCGCGTCTGCCTACGGCGCCGATCAGATCGTCATGTCGCAGACCGCCCGCGCCATGGTGGCCGAACGCGGGCAACAGGACTGGGACAGTGAATTTGCCCGCTTTCCCCGCCTGTTCGAGGGTCACGAATGCATTCCGGGCCTGACCTGGCCCACAACCACGTTCCGCGATGCGATGACCGTCTATCTCGGCGACCGCCGCATCGACATCATGCACCTCGGGCGTGCCCATACCGCCGGCGATGCGGTGATCCACGTGCCCGATGCCAACGTCATGTTCACCGGCGACATCGTCGAGGACCGCTCGGCCTGCTATTGCGGTGACGGGCATTTCGCCGACTGGCCCGCGACGCTGGAACGCATCCGCCGCTTCGACCTCGATGCCATCGCACCGGGGCGGGGCAACGCGCTGGTCGGGCGCGACCGGGTGAACGGCGCCATCGATTCGACCGCCGATTTCCTTCGCTCCACCTATCGCCCGGCCGCTCGTGTCGCGCGCGGCGGCGGCACCCTGAAACAGGCCTGGGATGCGGTGCGCGCCGAATGTGATCCGAAATATGCCGACTACGCGATCTATGAACACTGCCTGCCCTTCAACGTCGCCCGCGCCTATGACGAGGCGCGCGATATCGACACGCCCCGCATCTGGACCGCCGAGCGCGATCGACAGATGTGGGACCAGCTTCAGGGCTGAGCCCGCGCCATGACCGGGGCACCGCTGCTCTATCCCTACGTACGGGTCGCGGCGCAAGGCGAACCACCCCGCCGCCACAAGGTGGTCATCGTCGGCGGCGGTCCCGTCGGCCTTGCCGCCGCGCTCGATCTCGGGCGTCGCGGCACGTCCGTGCTGCTGCTGG
>JBGTLJ010000529.1:0-4738 GCA_041744175.1 Oceaniglobus sp.
GCCGTGTCGCCCGACGGTGCGGGCGCGCGGCGGGCGACCCGGGCGGCAAGATCCGGCGGCACCCGGAATTCGATCCGGTTGACCGACAGGTCAGCCTTGCCGATCTGGGTCAGGATATGTTCGCCAAAGTTGCGCGACACCCAGTCGCCCATGAAGACGGTTGGCACATGGAACAGTGCCACGCCGTCTGTCACATCCGCGAATTCCAGCGGTTCGATCCAGTTTCGATAATTGTTTTGCCCTACCGTCCTGAGCAGCTCCTGACGGATGGTCCCCCATGTTTCGTTGGTCATTTTACGCTGTACCGTCCCCATTACATGCCTGTTTCGAACCGAAAACATACGGTTCGCCCCGCTCGCCCGGATGCGCGCAATGCACATCCGTCTCAACGCGATCGGTCGGCCTGGGGTTACCCTGCAAGACCCCGCACCGGTCATGCCGGTTCAGGCGCCCTGCAGGGCACATGGCAACATCGAAACGGCCGACGTCAGTGGTGCAGCGCCACCGTCGGTCCGATCATTCCCGCACGTTGGCGGTCAACATTACAAAGACATGGTTCGGCGCAACGTTACCGAAAGCCCCGCGGCAGCGGATGTCAGAGGCAGGAGATGCACACGAAAGGCATCCGACCGCTGACTGGCACCGGTCCGAAAAAACCGCAGTCGGCAAGGTTCGCCCCCGCTCGATCGCGACATTCAAGGCCCGAAATTCTCATGTCCCCCCAAGCGACGTGAATCGCATGGTCAACGTAGCAAGGGGCTTCACGCCACCGCAACAGAACTATGCTGTTGACTCGGACATTGGGTAACCGAATCTTAATCGCTTGCGAAAAGCCGCCGGAATGATGGCGGAAAGTCCACGTTAAGAAAAAATTAACCAATAAAAAAACGCGCGCTTGCGAGCGCGCGTGACGATTCTTGATGCGACGTGGTGATCGTCAGGCGCCGAGGGTCTTGACCCTGCCGGACAGCCGCGACATCTTCCGCGCCGCGGTGTTCTTGTGGTAGACGCCCTTGGACACGCCCCGCATGAGTTCGGGCTGGGCCGCGCGAAGGGCTGCCGTGGCCGCCTCGCCGTCGCCGGACGCGATCGCCTCTTCGACGCGGCGCAGGTAGGTCCGGATGCGCGAACGGCGGGCCTTGTTGATCTGAAAGCGGGCTTCGTTCTGACGGGCGCGCTTCTTGGACTGGGAGGTATTTGCCATGCGGTTCTCTTTCGTCGGATTTCAAAATTGCGTCGCGCGCCGATCCCCGACCCCGGGTTCGAAGACCGGGCTTGTCCGGCCGAGCGGGCCTCACGCGCATGTGTCGGCGGCACATAGCCCTGCCGCCGCCGGATGTACAGCACGAAAGCGCCGAAATGAAAGCGCCGCCCGGAGGTAAGTAGACCCCGGCAGGCAGAAAACAAAAAAAAGCGGCCAGGATGTGCTGGCCGCTTTTCCGGTGTTCAGGTGCCGAAGCGACCGATCAGTCGGACACGACCACTGCAACCACGACTGCAAGCAGCAGCAGCGGAATGATGATGCCGCCGGACGAAGAGGTGGTCTCTTCGATGATGACGGCCGGTTCCATGATCGGTTCTGCCAGACCGCCGGCGAAAGCGGCGGTGGCAGCGACCGACAGAGCGGCGGCGAGTGCGAGTTTCTTCATAATATCCTCCAGTATCGCCTGGTGCCGGGGGTTATTGAGGACGGCAGCAGGCACCCAAGACTGTACCTCGTGCTTTTTGTTTAAGCAGGAAGACGCCGTGATGAAAATGGCCGTCGCCAACGTAACGGCCTGTTTCGCCAGAGCTTCGTCAAATAAGCAACACTTGCATGACGGCGCGAAACGGCGCCGCCAGACCCGCAGCGGATGGCGTTGCGCCGACGGGCGGGCCGCCCCGGGACCGGAAGAGACAGTGGCGGCTCGCCTTGATGTCGACGCCACCGGAATATCTTTGGCATTCACAAAAATACCTTCGTTTCAATGGATAAGGTGTCTGAGCCGGTCATGCCAGCCGATGGGCGACGTCGGCCCTGTTCTGTCGGCTGCCGCTCCGACCGGCGCCCTGTCGGGCAGTCGCGCGATGCCGATGCAGTCTCGTCGCATTCTATCGGCGGTCGGCAGCACCGGTGCAACCTGGCGTTGATTGGCGGTGCGTGGCGCATCAATTGTCTCCGCAGTATGCGTCCCGATCCCGAACGCTGTCGCAGACCCGGCCCCCGACATGAAAACTGAGGCCCCGGGCGCACACGTCCCGCCGGTTGCGCGGCACCGATTCGGGTGTGGAACATCAGCGCCGTTTCAATTTGCCGCTTCGCCGGGGCGCATACGATGGGCGGCGTTCCGCGCCCGTTCTCCGCATCCGCCGCACCGCGGGGCGGGGCCCCGGCGAAACGAAGCCCCGGGTCGGCGTGCCTGAAATCCGCACCGGCCGTCACTTCTGCGGCAGGCGCAGGGTTCGGTTTGAACCGGCGCGTGTTTGCCTATATGGCCGCTCACGAAACCCAGTTCAGGTGACAGTTCCATGACACGTCGTATCGCCGCCCTTCTGACCCTCACCCTTGCATTGGGCGCCTGTGCCGGGCCGCAACTCCCTCAGCTTGGGTCCGACGGCAGACCGGTTGCCCAGCTCTACCGCATCGATTCGACCGACACCGCCGCAATCCAGTTCCGCTTGCTGGACGGTGTGAATGCCCTACGTCAGGCGTCCGGCGCCCTGCCCGTGCAGCTGAATGCCGAACTGACGGCGGCGGCGGCCACCCATTCCCGGGACATGTCGGTCCAGAACCGCCCCTGGCACTTCGGATCCGACGGCTCTTCGCCCATCGACCGTGTCCGGCGGGCAGGCTATTCCGGATCGCTTCTCGGAGAGAACATAAGCGAGACGTTCGAGACCGAGCTTGAGACGCTCGCCGCCTGGGCCGACAATCCCGGGACCCGCAGCGTCATCACCGACGCCAAGGCCCGGCAGTTGGGTTTCGCATGGTATCAGGAACCCGCCGGCAAGATCTGGTGGACGATGATCACCGGCACCTGACGGCGCCGGGATCGGCCGGATCTCTTGCCCGTCTAGGGGTACACGACGATCTGGGTTCCCGTGGCGACCATCGAATAGATTTCCTCGATCTCGTCGTCGGTGACGGCGATGCAGCCCCAGGTCCAGTCGTCGCGGCGGTTCTGCGCCAGCCTATAGAACGGGCCCTGACCGTGGATGAAGATGTCGCCGCCGGGCTTCTGCCCCAGGGCCTCTGCCTCGGCGCGGTCGAACGCATTGGGATAGGACAGGCCGAGGGACAGGTGATACCGGCTTTCGGGGTTGCGCCTGTCGATGAAATAGACCCCCTCGGGGGTCTTGCCGTCGCCCTCGACCAGCTTGTCGCCGACCGGTGCGAAACCCAGACCGAACTTGTAGGTCCGCAGTGCGCGGTTGCCGTTCAAAAGATACATCGTGCGCGCCTGTTTCATCACGACAATCTGGGTGACCTGCGGGCCGCTGTAGGTTTGGAATTTAGAGTCTCCGCAGGCCGTCAGTGCCGCCAGACACAGGGCGATGAAGAAATACAGGATATAACGCATGGTGCTGCTGCTGCCTCGTTTCGGTTTT
Organism: Oceaniglobus sp.; assembly: GCA_041744175.1. Lineage (GTDB taxonomy): Bacteria > Pseudomonadota > Alphaproteobacteria > Rhodobacterales > Rhodobacteraceae > Oceaniglobus. The sequence goes on from JBGTLJ010000529.1 coordinate 3,589, forward strand.
TTTTCCTTCGCTGATACACGGATCGGGTCGATCCCGGAAACGGTTTTCACGGATTCGCGATCACGGTTTCGCGTCCCGGTCGCGGTCGAGCAGCCTCTCGATCACCGCCAGCCTTTCCAGAACCTCGTCACGGTAAGTATCGGTGCGCTCGTTGCTGTCGGCATGATGCGCGTCCTGCATGGAATTCACGATCAGGCCCACCAAAAGGTTCACGACCGCGAAGGTGGTGATCAGGATGAACGGCAGGAAAAAGCCCCAGGCAAAGGGATAGACGTCCATCACCGGGCGCACGATCCCCATCGACCAGGATTCCAGGGTCATGATCTGGAACAGCGTGTATCCCGACCGGGCGATGTCGCCGAACCAGTCGGGAAAGCTTTGCCCGAAAAGCTTGGTCGCCATGACGGCCCCGATGTAAAAGATGATCGACATCAAGAGGAACACCGACGCCATCCCCGGCAGGGCCGATACCAGCCCCTCGACGACCCGTCGCAGGCTGGGTGCCACCGACACGACGCGGAACAGGCGCAGGATGCGAAGCGCACGCAGCACCGACAGCGTCTGCGCCCCCGGCACCACCGACACGGCGACGATGACGAAATCGAAAAGGTTCCAGCCCCGTCGCCAGAACCCGGCACCATAGGCGACGATCTTGAGCGTCAGTTCGACAACAAAGACCAGAAGGCAGAGCGAATCGAGAATCGGGATGATCGGCCCCGTGGCGCCCATCACGGCGTCCGACGTCTCCAGCCCCAGAAGCACCGCGTTGAACAGGATCACGGCGAGGATGAAGTTGACGACGGCGCCGCTTTCGAGAAACCGGACAAGTCGTGCGCGAAAACCCATGATGTTGCCCTTTCTCAGGCGTCTGCGGCGTGCCCGTGGCTCAGCCGCGCGGCAAGTTCCACATGGGGCGACCACCTGAACTGGTCCACCACCTGCACCCAGTCCAGACGATAGCCCGCAAGGGTCAACGATTTTACATCCCGCGCGAAGGTGACGGGATTGCAGGACACCGCCGCGATCACCGGTACCTGCGCCGCGGCGATCTGGCCGGTCTGCGCCTCGGCGCCCGCGCGGGGCGGATCGATCACCACCGCGTCGAACCGGGACAGTTCGTTCGCCAGCAGCGGGCGGCGGAACAGGTCGC
>JBGTLJ010000530.1:0-3819 GCA_041744175.1 Oceaniglobus sp.
ATACCCGGCGCGGATCCTCGCCCCGCGCCAGATGCCACAGCCGGTCGCCCAGCCCCCCGAACCGCGCCGCAAGGTCGCGCCTGTCCCAGCGCAGCAGATCCCCGAAGGTCCGGATGCCGACCCGCTCCAGTGCACCCTGGGCGGCGCCGCCGATACCCCAGGCCAGACCGACGGGCCTGTCGCTCAGGAAGTCCAGGGTCTCGGCGGCACCGATGACCGAAAATCCGCGTGGCTTGTCCAGATCCGACGCGACCTTGGCAAGGAACTTGTTGTGCGACAGGCCGATCGACCCGGTTATCCCGATCTCGTCGCGCATCCGTCGCGCCAGTCTCGCCAGCATCACCGCGGGTGGGGCGCCATGCAGGCGCGCGGTGCCACTCAGATCCATGAACGCCTCGTCCAGCGACAACGGCTCGACCACCGGCGTCAGTTCGTCCATAAGCGCGCGGACCTGTCGGCTGACGGCGACATAGACATCCATCCGACCCTTGACCACCACCGCATCAGGGCAAAGCCTGAGCGCTTGGAACATCGGCATTGCCGAACGTACGCCCCGGATCCGCGCGATGTAACAGGCGGTGGACACGACCCCGCGCCGCCCGCCGCCGATGATCACGGGCTTGTCGCGCAGATCCGGGTTGTCGCGTTTTTCAACGCTTGCATAGAACGCGTCACAATCCATATGTGCGATGGACAGATCGCGCAGTTCGGGATGGAACAGCGTCCGCGGACTGGCGCAGGCCGGGCAACGGCCCGCAACGTCGAATTCGGTCAGGCAGTCGCGGCAGAGGGCAGACATTTCGGACCCGCTCGGGAATGGCACCTCGATGATATGGCAGGAGGCGGCAGATTGACCACAGAGAGTTTCGTTGGCGATGTTCCAGAACGATTCACCGGTGCCAAGGTCGCCCTGCTCACGGACGGGCGCGTGGTCTCGATCCTGCGCGACGACCGCCCCGACATTCCGTATCCGGGGTGCTGGGACCTGCCCGGCGGCGGGCGCGAGGGGCTCGAGACGCCGCAGGCCTGCGTGCTGCGCGAAACCCGCGAGGAGCTCGGGCTTTTTCTCGACGAGGCGGCCCTGATCTGGGGTCGCGCCTTCGTCTCATCGACGGACCCCGACGCAGCGGGGTGGTTCTTTGTGGCGGACATCAGCGCCGAACAAGTGGGGCGGATCCGGCTGGGCAACGAAGGCCAGCGCTGGCGGCAGATGGACACCGCCCGGTTCCTGCGGCTGAATGACGGCGTTCCGTATCTCCAGGACCGGTTGCGGGTCTATCTCGGTGAACGGCGGGCCGCCGTCTGAGCGGCGTCAGAAATAACTGCGGACCAAAGCGCCGGAAATCAGCGTCCAGCCGTCCGCCACCGCAAAGAACGCAAGCTTGAACGGCAAGGAAACGATGGCCGGCGGAACCATCATCATTCCCATCGACATCAGGATCGCCGCAACGACCAGATCGATGATCAAGAACGGCAGGAATATCAGGAAGCCGACCTGGAACGCGCGTTCGATTTCCGACAGAAGAAAGGACGGCACGATGAGCGAAAGCGGGGAGTCGGGACGCAACTCGGTATCGGCCACATCCGGTCGCAGGGTGGTCAGGCTTTCGAATGTTCCGGGATCGATTCTGGTCACCATGAACACGCGGAACGGTTGCAGCGCCAGGGGAACCGCCGTTTCCGGGGTCAGATCGCCTTCGATCAGGGGGCTGATCGCAGTTTCCCATGCCTCCAGAAATACCGGCTCCATCACGAAATAGGTCAGGAACAGCGCCAGCGTGACGATTAGCATGTTCGGCGGCGACTGCTGCAGGCCGATCCCCTGGCGCAGGATCGACAGCACCGTCACGATGAACGGAAAGCAGGTGATCATGATCGCAAGCCCGGGAACGAGGCTGAGAAGGGTGATCAGGACCAGCAGCTGCACGGAGCGCGCGGTCAGCGACGTGTCGCCGCCGAGGTCGATCGACAGCTCCTGGGCAATGCCGGGCCCGGTCAGCGCCAGAAGGCTCAGACCGGCGACCAGCCAGAGGCGTGCCATTATTAGAGCCCGTTCTTGAGATCGGCCACTTCAGTCAGTCGCACCGCAAGTTGTCCTGCCTGATCGCCGTCGAGTTCGTGCAATTCGCCCCGAGCGATCAGACGGTCGCCTACATAAAGGTCCACCGGATCGTCGACCCTGGTGTCCAGCGGCAGGATCGCATCCTTGCCGAGGCGCAGAAGATCGCGCAGGATCGGTCGCGCCTTGCCGACAGAGATGGTGATCTCGATCGGCACCTGGGTAAACGGATGCGGCGGTCTGCTGGGCTCGGTCCCGTCCGAAGTGACGGATTGGGCGGTCATGTCATCCATTCTGCGAAGTTTCCTTGTTCAGATCGTCCAGGGCGGTGATCGCCTGTCCGATGTTCGAAATGGCACCCTCAAGATCGATCTCGCGCTCGACCGAGCCGATGCGCAGGAAAATCTGGCCCTGGGGCACGGTGGATTCGATCACCAGACTGAGCGGCAGCGAGGTGATGCGTTCGACGATCGGGCGCAGCTGGTCGGCGTCGCCCGGGTGCACCATGATCTCGATCGGCGTATCGGCGGCACCTTCGGCCAGCGCGTCTATCTCTTCCATGATCCGCGAGCCGAGGCTGTCGCGGATCATTCGGGGCAGCAGTTTGGACAGGATGCCGTTCAGCAGCGGCGTCAGCGACCGCATCACGTGCGCCCGTGCCTCGTGATAGGTAAAGCCCAGATCCTCGAGGTTGTTGGCCATGGCGGCGTCCAGCCTGTCATGGCTCTGGCTCGCGGCCTGGCTCGCGTCTTCCCAGCCCGCGGCATATCCCTTGTCGTAAGCGGCAAGCGCCAGTTCGTCGGATGGCGGTGCGGGGTTCGCCAGGTCCGGCAGGGCCGAGGTGGAGCGAGGGATCAGCAAGGCGGCGCCGAAATCTTCCAGGCGTAGGGGGGATGTCATCATGCAGGCTCCTCGGTGTCTTCCATCCAGCTTTTCAGTATCTCAAGCGATTCTTCCTGCCGTTCGTCGATCAGCTTGCGCAGGCGATCAACCGAATCGCCGTTCGGATGACCGATCCTGTTGGCCGCACCCGTCGCGTTTGCGGCCGACACCACCTGCAGCCCCGCAGAGTCCGGCGCACTCCCGTCGTCGATTTCGCCGGTCAGCGCCTGCTGGGCGCGCAGGCTGCCGGGCTCCGGCGGGGCCAGGGCCAGCTTTCCGGCGTTGCCTGACGGCGACAGGATCGGGCGCACGACAAACAGGCCCAACAGCAATGTTACGACGCCCAGAACCACCAGCTGGGCGAGGCGCATGGCATCGAAGGCGATCGGGCCGAAGATGCCCGGCGTGGGCGGCGTGCCTTCGGGCGCGATCGGTTCGAACTCCATCGTCTTGAGCGTCAGACTGTCTCCTCGCGCTTCGTCATACCCCACGGCCGACGCCACAAGCTCGCGCAGCGCCTCCATCTCGGTGTCGGGGCGCGGTTGCCATGTCTGCGTTCCCGCTGCGTCCGTCGTGCGGATCCCATCGACCAGGACCGCGACCGACAGGCGCTTGATCGCGCCGGGGGCGCGAACGACCTCGCGCTGGGTTTCGGAGACCTCGTAGTTGATGCGTTCGCGGGTCTGGGAATCCTCTGCCTTGGAGGTATCGCCGCCGTCCGCCGCTGCCCCATCGGGCAGGTTGCTGGCCACAGTGACGTCGCCACTGCCGCTGTCGCTCGACGATGTCGAAGTTTCCTCGGTATCCGAACTGATGGCGACCCTGCCTTCGGGGTCGAACCGCCGCTCCGTGATCTGTTCGCTTTCAGTGACCGTCTC
>JBGTLJ010000531.1:0-7456 GCA_041744175.1 Oceaniglobus sp.
CGCGCTGAACCGCCTCGGCATCGCCGGAAATCACCACCTGTGCCGGATCGTTGTCATTGGCCGCTTCGCAGATCTGCCCCTCGGCCACCTCGTTCGCCAACGCCGTCACGCTTGCCAGGTCAAGCCCGAGGATCGCCGCCATCGCCCCCCGCCCGACGGGAACCGCGTTCTGCATGGCCAGGCCACGCTTGCGCAGAAGACGCGCGGTGTCCGAAACCGAAATCGCACCTGCCGCCGCAAGGGCCGAATATTCGCCAAGGGAGTGTCCAGCGACGAAAGCCGCGCTGTCGACGCCGATGCCCTCGGCACCCAAGGCCGCCACCGCCGCCAGGGATGTCGCCATCAGCGCAGGCTGCGCATTGGCCGTCAGTGTCAACTCATCCGGCGCCCCCTCCCAGATCAGCGCCGACAACCGCTCGCCAAGTGCGTCGTCCACCTCTTCGAACACGCGCCGTGCCGCAGGATAGGCATCGGCAAGAGCGCGACCCATGCCGATCGTCTGGGCGCCCTGCCCCGGAAAAACGAATGCACGGCTCATCGCGCGGACCTCCCTCGATCGCAGGCGCAACGGTTAGCGCGCATCACCCGGCCACGCAACCGGACCCGGTGCACAGCCGCACAGCCACCCCGCGCATGATGCGATTGCGCCGCCCTGTCCGCGCGCCCTAAGATCCGCAGGGTTTCATCACATAGCGAAGGCGCCAGATGCCCCTGACCAATACCGCCCTGCATTACGGCACCGTGACCAAGTCCTTCCATTGGCTCACCGCGCTTCTGATCTTCACCGCGATCCCCCTCGGCGTGATCGCCAACCGCCTGCCCTATGAGACGGGCGAACAGCTGGCCCAGAAGGCCCAGCTTTTCAGCATCCACAAGACCGTCGGCGTCGCTGCATTTGCCGTCGCGCTGTTGCGCATCCTCTGGGCCCTCGGACAGCGCAAGCCTGCTCCGCTTCATCCGGAGCGGCGAGCCGAAACCCTGGCCGCCGAAACCGTGCACTGGGCGCTTTACGCCGCCCTCGTGATCGTACCGCTTTCGGGCTGGATCCATCATGCGGCCACCCAGGGGTTCGCTCCGATCCTCTGGCCGATGGGTCAAAGCCTTCCCTTCGTGCCGACATCCGAAAGCGTCGCCGGGCTGTTCGGCTCGATCCACTGGGTGTTCACCAAGGTTCTGATCGGCGCGATCCTGCTGCATGTCGCCGGCGCTCTGAAACATGCGCTGATCGACCGCGATGCGACGCTGGCCAGAATGTTGCCGGGCACCCCGACAATCGACGCGCCGCCAAAGATGCCGGGCCATGCGATGCCCGCAATTCTCGCCGGAGGCGTCTATGCCGCAGGGCTGGCTCTTGCCGTGGTGCTGGCCCCCGGGGCGCAGCCTGTCGTGGCACAGACCGAACTGTCCCTGCCAACGGAGGGCAACTGGCAGGTCGAGGACGGTACGCTTTCGATCACCGTGCAGCAATTCGGCTCTGGCGTGACAGGCCAGTTCGCGGGTTTCGCGCCCGAAATCGTTTTTTCCGAAACGCCGGTCAACGGAAAGCACGGCACGGTTCGGGTCGAGATCGCGATATCGTCACTGACCCTCGGGTCGGTGACCGAGGAGGCCCTCGGCGCCGACTATTTCGCGGCAGACCGGTTTCCCTCGGCGGTGTTCGAAGCGGACATCGTCGGGGCCGATACCGGCTACCTCGCCGATGGCACGCTATCCCTCAGAGCCGTCTCAATGCCCGTCACAATGCCGTTCGATCTGACCATTGACGGAGACATCGCAACCATGACCGGACAGACGACGCTGGATCGTCGCGACTATGACATCGGTGCCGGCCAAACGGATGATGCAACGCTGGGCTTTTCCGTGGCGGTGGATGTCGCCCTGACGGCACGGCGCACGCAATAGCCCGCGCCGTGAAAGACCGCCGGGTCGGCCCGGCGGTCTCAGATCTCAACGCATGACTAGTCCGCGGCGACAGCTTCGATGGATAGGTCGATCGCGACCTCATCGCTGACATAGGGTGCGAACATCCCCAGTCCGAAATCGCTGCGCAGCACGGTGCCCGTTGCACTGAAACCGGCCGCAGGCTTGCCCTGCGCCGGTCCCGCCGGATACGGTCCTGCCTTGGTGAGCGTGGCATCGAGCACCAGTTCCTTGGTCATGCCGTTCATTGTCAGATCGCCAGTGATCAACGCGGTGTCTTCCCCCGTGACCTCGATTCCGGTCGAAACGAACGTGACTTCGGGAAATTCGCCAATCTTGAAGAAATCCCCCGACTGCAGGAAATGCTCTGACCGGGCGTCCCACCCGGTGATCATCGTTTCGGCCGGAAAGCTGACCGAAACCGAAGAGTCGCCCGGCGCGTCGGCATCGAACATGATCTCGCCCTCGAACCCGGAAAACATGCCCGTGGTCGTGGAAAAGCCGAAGTGGTCGTACGTAAAGACAATCTGGCTGTGACTTGCATCCAGATCGTATCTGGTCGGTTCCGCCATGGCGGTGGATGCGGCACCGAATGTGGTCAGGGCAAAGGCGATCGCACCAAGCGATCCGGTCTTGGAAGGGGTCATTTACAGATACTCCGGGGGTTGCATGACTTAACACCGTCAAGCTGCCCTCCCGGGCACCGGATCTCAACCGGCGAAGGCAAACATCGTCTGTTCGCGCACGCACATGGCGGCGCGCGCCCGGATGCCGAACAGTTGCAGCCTTCAGACCATGACCATCCGACCGCCGGATACACCGTTACGCGGTTCGCCATCGGCGCGGCGGGCAATCTGACGCGACTTGGCAAGATCCCCGGCGAACCGTCCGCGCACCCGGTTCAGGGTTCCGACCGATCCGATGCCCAGCAGAACAGGCTCGTCAAGGCCGGCGATCCTCATGAACAGGCAGCCAACTTCCGGAGACTCCGGATCGGCCCGCACGATCACGTCCTCGATCAGCGCGAAAGTCACGCACAGCAGCCGCTTTTCGATCCCGCTTGCCGCGCGGATCACCTGCCGCACCTCGCCGTGGATCAGGTCGATCTGGCATTCATAACGCGGCCCGCCCCGCGTCGCCGACAACAGCAGCAGGGCCATGCCGCCAAGGACAACGCTCAGCACCAGTTTCAGCGACAGGGCCGCTGCACCCGTGGCCGCACCCGGCATCAGCCAGAACGCGGCGACGACGACAAGCGATGCAATCGCCACCCAGCGCATGATCCGCTCCCACATCACCGCATACATCAGCGCGTTCTGTTCGGGCGTCAGGACATAACCGCTGTAGACGTCGAACATCGACAGTCTGGGCTGCGGTGCGGCGGTGGAAACTGAAGCACGGTTGGTCATGGCTCTCACTAGCATGGCGGCGTTACCGATGGGTAAAACCCAAACTCGTCACAAATGCGGCGACGCCGTGCCGATTTCACGACGCAGACGCAGCCGTGCGGGGTTGCATCGCAAACGGTCCTTGCATACAAGCCGCCATTCTTCCGCGTAACCCGCACACAGCGCAGCCTCTCGTGACCGGCAGCGGAAGGATCATCGCCGGTCTTTGAAATGCGCTCGAACATGAACAGGACACCGCATGCCGCTTTACGAGCATGTCTTCATTTCCCGCCAGGACCTGAGCAACACCCAGGCCGAGGGACTGATCGAACATTTCAGCACGGTTCTGTCCGACAACGACGGCAAGGTCGTGGACAACGAATACTGGGGCATCAAGACGATGGCCTACAAGATCAACAAGAACCGCAAGGGCCACTATGCCTACCTGCGCACCGATGCGCCCGCCGCCGCGATCCAGGAAATGGAACGTCTGATGCGCCTGCACGAAGACGTGATGCGCGTGCTGACCATCAAGCTGGACGAATTGCCGGAAGGTCCGTCGGTCCAGATGCAAAAGCGCGACGAGCGTGAAGGCCGCGGTGATCGCGGTGAACGTCGCGAACGCCGGTAACCGGGAAAGGACAACACACCATGGCAACAAAACCGTTTTTCCGCCGCCGCAAGGTCTGCCCCTTCTCCGGCGACAATGCACCCAAGATCGACTACAAGGACACGCGACTGCTGCAGCGCTATATCTCGGAGCGTGGCAAGATCGTGCCGTCCCGCATCACGGCCGTTTCGGCCAAGAAGCAACGCGAACTGGCCCGGGCCATCAAGCGCGCCCGCTTCCTGGCGCTGCTGCCCTATGCCGTGAACTGAGGAGCAAGCACATGCAAGTCATCCTTTTGGAACGCGTGGCCAAACTGGGCCAGATGGGCGAAGTCGTCGACGTGAAGCCGGGCTATGCCCGCAACTTCCTGTTGCCGCAGAAAAAGGCTATGTGGGCTTCGGCCGGCAACATCAAGGCGTTCGAGACCCAGAAGGCCCAGCTTGAGGCCGACAACCTCGAAAGCAGGAAAGAGGCCGAACAGATGGCGGCAAAGCTCGACGGGCAGCAGTTCGTCGTGATCCGCTCGGCGTCCGATTCCGGTGCACTTTACGGGTCGGTCACCACCCGCGATGCCGCAGAAGCAGCGCACGAGGCCGGGTTCACGCTTGATCGCAAGCAGGTCGCGCTGACCGCTCCGATCAAGGATCTGGGCATCCACGGGGTCATCGTCACGCTGCACCCCGAGGTCACGGCCCATATCGAGCTGAACGTCGCCCGCTCTCCCGAAGAGGCCGAGCTTCAGGCCTCCGGAAAGTCGATCCAGGAAATGGCGGCCGAAGAAGAGGCAGCCGCCGAGTTCGAGATCCAGGAGCTGTTCGACGATATCGGCGGTGCCGCGCTGGACGATTTCGGCGAATCGGGCGATGACTCTCCGCAGCCGGAAACGACGCGCGAATAAAGCCGATATCAACCGACAAGAACGATGGCCGCGCAGTAACTTGCGCGGCCATCTTCATGTCATGTCTCAGGCGCGCTCCAGACCGCCAGTGCAATATGCGAGCACGTTCCCCGCATCGTTCTCTTGCGAACCGATAACGATGTCGCCCGCGCCGCTGAGAAGCGTCGTGCGCCGGTGCACATGCAGATCCGGGCCGCTGTCCAGCCGCACGATGCTTCCTGCCGAACTGTGATCGGTAAACTCGAGCTGTCCGTTGCTGACGCTCAATGCCCCATGGTTGCGCGACACAGACGGCGCATGGATCAGGATATCACAGCCCTTCGCGCGCCCGATGGTGACACGCCTGCCGGCGGCAAGCTCCCAGTGGGCCCGCCCGAAGGACACATCGGCAACCATCGTGCGCCCGGCAGTGGCACGGGCACCGGGAACCACCGTCGTCTGGGTCCCGAGGGTGGCCAGACCGCAGCAATAGACCTCGGTCGTCGTCCCTTTTCCACGCAGCGGGATCGCGCCGATCGCCAGGAACCGTGCCTTGTGGGCCGGGTCCAGGTCGTCATGGCTGGTGTCCCCGAACAGGATTTCGCCGGGTTTGGCCAGCCCCGCCAGACGGAAAGCGGTATTCACGGCATTGCCGTAGATATCGTCTGCATGATTCAGGATCTCGCCGAAATATGCCCCCGCATGCACCGAAATCGAATCCGGCCACACCTCGTTGGTCATCGCAAAGGCCGCCTCGAAGGCATTGTCGGGATGCGGAAAGAACGACAGTACATCATCGCCCTTCGACTTGACGCAAACTCCGCCGGCTTCGTTCACCAGAACGCGCATCCGCGCCAGCACGCTCTCGATCCGCCTCAGCGCCTCGGCGGACCCCAGCGTCTCGAACAGCGCGGTGCTGCCCGTCACGTCGGAGACAAGAATGCAGGCCAGGGACATCGATTTGCTGACTTTCGGTGATGGCGGCGACGTGATCCTGCGCCAATCCTATGCGACCGGACGGCGACGGCGCAATCGACCTGAACGCGAAAAAGGGCCGCCCCCATCGGCGCGACCCCCTCGCATCACCACCAAAGCCCGAAATCAGGCGTCCTCTTCCAGTGCTTCGACCGCGGCTTCAAGATCGGCTTTCGAGGCCGGCTTTTCCGTGACGTTTGCCAGTTCGAACACGTAGTCCACCACCTTGTCCTCGAAGATCGGCGCCTGCAGCTGCTGGCGCATCTGGGGGTTTTTCTGCACGAACTCGAAAAACTGCCGTTCCTGCCCGGGATACTGGCGGGCCTGATTCATCACCGCCTGTGTCATCTCGGCGTCGGTGACGCTGATCTCGTTCTTGCGGCCGAGTTCGGCCAGCAGCAGCCCAAGGCGCACCCGACGTTCGGCCAGCTTCATGTGCTCGTCGGTGGTGTCGATCTTGGGGTGGTCGTGGCCCTGAACCTCCGGGTTTTCCTCGTGCCACAACTGGTGGGCAATCTGGTCGGCCTCGGCCTTGACCAGCGACGGTGGCAGATCGAACTTCACCTTTTCGTCCAGCCGGTCCAGAAGCGCCCGCTTCATCACCGCCCGTGCCGCGCCGGCATATTCGCGGCTCAGCCGCTCGCGGATCTGGACCTTCAGCGCATCCAGGCTTTCCGCGCCGAACCCCTTGGCCAGCTCGTCGTCTATCGCAGTCTCACCGGGCTTCTTGACCTCCTTGACCGTGACGGCAAAGCTTGCCTCGCGGCCCTTCAGATGCGGGGCCTGGTAGTCGTCGGGAAAACTGACGCTCACCTCCGGCGCGTCGCCTGCCTTGGCGCCGACAAGCTGTTCCTCGAACCCTGGAATGAAGGAATTGGATCCCAGAACCAGCGGATAATCCTCGGCGGCGCCCCCCTCAAAGGGCGCGCCGTCGATTGAGCCGACAAAGTCGATCACGATCTGATCGCCGGATTTCGCCTTGCCCTTCCGGGTCTCGAAGCTCTTGCGGCTCTCGGCCAGGGATTTCAGCGCCTCGGCCACCGCCTCGTCTTCGGGCGCGACCACCAGCTTTTCCAGCGCGATGTCGCTCGCGTTCAGATCGGGGATCTCGGGCAGCGCCTCGTAGGACATGGCAACCTCGATGTCGTCGCCCTCTTTCCAGTCGTCCTTGGTCATCTTGACCTCGGGCTGCATCGCCGGGCGGTCGCCGCTGTCCTCGAAATGCTTGGCCATGGCGCCGTCCACGGTTTCCTGCATCGCCTCGCCCAAAAGACGTGGACCGAACTGCTTCTTGAGCAGGGCCATGGGCACCTTGCCCTTGCGGAATCCCTTCATCTCGACGCTCGGCTGGGCTTCGGCCAGCTTTTCGTTCACCTTGCTGTCCAGCTCGGCGGCGGGCACGGTGATCTGATAGGCACGCTTCAGCCCCTCGTTCATCGTTTCGGTGACCTGCATCGCACTTCCTTTCATGGGTCCGGCATCGCCCCGGGCGCACCTTGCGGCGCTTGCATCCCGAAAAGGCCAGAGACAACTTTCATCCGCCCGCACAAGACCGGCAGGCAAAACCTGCGCCGTCCTAGCAAAAGAAAATCGGCTCTTCTAGGGTAAAACGCCCGCCTGCCCGGGGCATCCGGCCTGACGCTCGCCGCTGCACTCCGCCGCGCCCAGAGCGACGTCGACCTCGAC
>JBGTLJ010000532.1:0-3090 GCA_041744175.1 Oceaniglobus sp.
GCCCGTCTCCAGCCGCACGTCCAGGATGACCCGGGACGTGGCGGTTTCGGGTGCCACCAGCTTGTTGCCCAGATCCCTGTCCCAGATCCAGCTGTCAGCCACCGTGCCGTCGACGATCACCTTCAGACTGGCATTGCCGTCGTTTTCGTCGAAATAGTCCACCGCAATGTCGTAGATGCCCGAAGGCCCGTCAAAGATCGTCCGGGCCTGATGCGGGCCGTCGCCGTCGGCGCGGATCAGCTTGCCGCCCGATGCGTGCGCGTTGTTATCGGCACGGAACCCGCTGACGAATTCGAAATGCTCGGCCTCGATGCGGATCGACGACAGCAGCGCGGTGTCGGGGCCCGCGACGTTTGCAGGTTCGGTGACCGGGGCGGCCGCACCCACCTTGACAAAATCGATGGCGTCCATGCGCATCAGCTCACCCTTGTGGCGCTGGCCGACCAGTTGCAGGATGTCGCCCTCTGACACCTCCACACCCGCCATCACGTGATGTGCCTTCGTCGCGTTGCTTGCCGCATCGCCCGCCAGCTTTTCGTTCCAGCGCCACTGGTCGATCTTGGCACCTGCCAGATAGACCGACAGGTCCAGTTCGCCGTCGTTCTCGTCGAAATAGTGCAGGGTGATGTCGTAGGTCCCGCTTGGCCCGCCGAACGTCATTTCGGCCTTTTTCAACCCACTGCCGGTGACCAGCGTCATGGCGTTTGCCGATGCGACGTTCTTGATCTCGATATCGATGCCGCTGGACAGCCGGAAATCCTCGACCTCGAACCGTGTGACGCCGTTGACATAGCTGATCGGGTCGACCTTTTCCGGCACCGTGCTGTCGATGGTTGCAGGCGCTTGGGTCGGGGCTTGCGTCGGTGCCGGTGGAGCCGCGGTCACGCTGGTCGGTGCCGCGAACCCGCTGAGCAACCCGTTGATGTAGGTTTCGATGTTGTCATAGCCGGTGCCGTCGGCATCGCCATGGGCATCGGCCACGTTTTTGTTGGATCCGATGACCGCCTCGTAGAAATCGGGGATGCCATCGTTATCTGTGTCCACGAGCGGCTGCTTGCCGGCTGACGATGGCTGGCCCCCGACGTCGTCGGGGCTGTCGATGATCCGCCCGGTGCCTTGCTGGACGGACTTCACGATCCGCGCATCGACCGAATCAAGGTCGGGCGCCCTCACCCCGGCATGGGACAGGACATGGTCCACCACCTGCCCCGACGGCAGGACGGTCACGTTGCTGGGGGTGAATATCTTTTGCGTGGTGACCTTCGACAAAGCGGCGCCCGCAGCCTCGGCGATATTATCCTCAAGGTAGTACGCCGCCCCGGGCTCTGGCGATCTCAGCTGGATCGCCTCACGGTTGGCGGAATCGGTGCCAGGCATATAGACGTTGCCGATTATGTGGACGGTCGTGCTGTCATGGGTCATCAGCCCGTTGGGGCCATAGTTGTAGACGACGTTGTTGATGAATTCGATCTGCTTGGCATCGTCCTTGATCGTCGCGTTGCGATACATGTTGTGAGCGAACAGGTTGGCGATGACGCTGACCTGCGAACTGCCGTCCCCCACCAGAAGGCCCATGCTGTGCTGACCTTCGGGGTGGATCGAATTGCGCAGTGCCTCGGCGAAGATGTTGTTGGAGAACGTGACCTTGCTGGGTCCGCCCCAGGTTGCGGCGCTTTCGTCGACCGACCAGCTGACCGAATTGCTGTCGATCATCACATCCTCGACCGTCGATCCACGCTTGCCGACCGAGATGCCGTCGCGGTCGCCGGGATTCTGCCCTTCGCCCTCGCCGGGCCTTACGTGCATGCCCCGGATGATGACGTCGCTCTCAACCACCCGCAGGCGGCCGCCTGTCACCGTCACACCGCCGGGCGCAGTCTGCCCAGCCAGCGTCACATCGCCGTTGATCTGGATCTGATCCTTCAGCTTGATCGTTCCGCCAACCTCGAACACCACGATCCGCGGCCCGCTCTGGTCCTCCAGGGCCCAGCGCAAGGATCCGGTTCCCGAATCCTCAAGCGTGGTCACCTTCAGGACCTTGCCGCCGCGGCCGCCGTCGGCATTGGCGCCAAATCCCATGGCGCCCTGAAAGGCCTTCAGATTGTCGTTCGTTCCTGCCATCTGGTATTTTCATCCTATGGTTGTTTTATTTACATCTTGTTCAACTTCAAGGCGACGTCTGCCACCTCTTGGTTACTGATCCGTTAATGGCTCGCGAAAGTCGGCGTGCCGTCGCAGGAAGCGAACTGGCAGACCGGCCCCCGAAGGCCCCTCGCTTTGCTGTCAGCCTTGAACGACAGGGAAAACGTCGGCTCGCCGCAACCGACAGACCGGTAAAAATCCGCCGAACCGGGTGAAATTTCCGCCGCAGGACATGCGGAAATCGCCTTCGTATCGGCTTGAAACCGTGATTGTTCCAGCAATCTGCACTATCGAATTGACGCTGCTGCAAATCCGGACCATCCGGCAAGGTTACGCTATGGCAAGCCCCACCTCAGCCCGTGCGTCGCTTCGAATCGCCATGCGTCCTATTCCCACGCGACGGACTTGCGCGCCAAAAATCCTGCCGCGGGTCCGCCGGACCGGAAGTGCGTGCAATGGCGCAAATATTCTGCACCGGACGATTGACATGGTCAGAACCGGTTTTCTTTGCCAAGGTGGCGCGCGACAGGGGGCGTCACCGGGCGCGCCAACGCGAAGTTGGCCCTGCGGCCAGTGCGGGCAGACCGGTGTGGGCAAGGGTCAAGGCGCGACACATCCGAAAGGTGGCACCATGCGATGACCGGCATACGGATACTGGCGCTGACCAAATCGACGGGGGGCATCGCGCATTACAACAAGATGCTTCTGACTGCGCTCGATCCGGCGCAATTCACCTCGTACACGATCTGCCTGTCCGAAAACGCAGTTCAGTATGCCGAAGACCTGGCTGCGGCCGGCCTGGGGGCGGAACCGATGGCAATGTCGCGCTATGGCATGGATCCGCGCGGCGATCTGGCGGTGTACCGGCGCGTCAGAGCAGTGGCGCACCGCCGAAACAGCTCGGTCCTGCTCTGCCATGGCAGCAAGTCGGGCTTCATCGGGCGCGCC
>JBGTLJ010000533.1:0-8823 GCA_041744175.1 Oceaniglobus sp.
CGGGCGCTCTGGCGGAACTGGAGCGGCTCCCACCGCCGAAGTCTTTGTCGGGACAAGGATGCACTGCGTGAAACTGCTGGACCAGCGGCTGATGGCACGGGACTTCGACCGCCAGGCAGCGGAGGTTCAGGTGCGCATCGCAATCCTGAACGGCTAAACGGCCCTTGGCATCCCTGTCACAAAGACAGTGGGATGAATCCGTCTGGGGAAAGGGGAGCCTTGTCCGTCAGCTGATTTGTGCAACAGGGCCCCTGCGAACCCATCGCCATGGGCCGATCCGGTCGTCGACGCGGCAAGAGTTGATGCGCCGACGAGATATCGCGCATATCGTCCAGATGCCTGCAAGGCCGACACCGCGCCTGGCCTGACGGGGCTCGTTCGACAGGTCCGTCGGATCGGATCCGGGGCAAGCCCACCGCCCGAATTCCCAAGGCAAAAAACGACCCGACAGGCCCGACCCCGCGATGTCCCGCCCGAGCGCTCCTCCGACGCCAGGCCACGCCACACATCACCAAAACGCCCCGCATGACGTAAGGGAAAACTGCATCGGTGCGGACGTTGCGGCCGCGCAGCAACTTATGTTTGCTATGGACCAGGAAGCACCCACGCTCCCGGCCCAAACCGGACATTTATCAAGCGCCCTTGCGCTGAAATGCATCGTTCCCAAGCGGTCGTTCACGAAATTCGCAGCATTCGGGCTCGCTCCACGGCCGCATCGCCGGCCAGTGGGGTTCTCGAATTCGCTATCGATCCGAGCCCGCGTTCGGCGGGTCATCGTAGACCGACCACCCGAAATCGCCTTTGGTCTCGGGCAGATCTTCTTGGCGCAGGTTTCGGGTCAGATAGGCCTTGGCGATGAAATTCGCCGTGATCGGCGCCGTCAGAAAGAGAAATAGCGAGATCAGAAGCTCATGCACCGAGATCTGCCCCGTCTCGACATAGAAGTAGATCATTGACGCAATCAGGACACCGCCAACGCCCAGGGTCGTGGCCTTGGTCGGGGCATGCAGACGTTGCAGCGTATCTTTGAGTTTGATCAAACCGTAGGAGCCCACGAAGCCGAAGATGCCGCTGACGACGAGGGCGATCGAGATGAGGAGTTCTGCAACAAAGCTCATGTTTCCATCCTTACTCGATGATGTCGCCGCGCAACAGGAAGCGGCAATATGCGACCGTCGAGACGAAGCCCACCATCGCAATCAACATCGCGGCCTCGAAATAGATCGTGGTGCCGCGCCAGACCCCGTAGAGCACCAAGAGGGCGATCACGTTTATCACCATGGTATCGAGCGCCAAGATACGGTCTGCATCGTCCGGGCCGACGGCGATGCGCCAAAGGCCCAACAGAAGGGCGATGCCGTAGCAGCCGGCCCCGAAGAGAAGAGCATATTCTATCATCGGAAAATCTCCAAAAGGCGACGCTCATAACGGGTCTTGATCTCGTCGCGGACAGCAGCGGGATCGTCGGTGTGCAGACAGTGTACAAGGATCGCGCTGCCATCGGCCGCGAGCGTCGCGGATACCGTTCCAGGGGTCATCGTGATGGTGCCTGCAAGGACGGTGATCGCCTCTGCCGACTTGAGTTCGAGGGGAATGGGTATCCAATGGGAACGTATTGTGGGCCCCCGCTTGAACAGAATGATCATGGCGACCTGGACGTTCGCAACGATGATATCCCAAAGCACGACCAGAATGTATTCCGCGACCTTCAGCGGCCGGGAAATTGCAGGACGGTTTGGCCAATACGCCCCCGTCAGCATCGGTATGGCCAAGCCGAATGCCACGCCAAGGATAAGGTTGCCCAGCGTAAGGGCGTTCACCAGACCAAGCCAAACCAATACAAGGGCCAGGCTCAGGAGAGGGTGTGGGATGAGACGTTTCAGCATTGCTCAGCGCTCCTCGACGGGGCTGAGGACAGCGTCGACATACCCCTGACGATCAAAGAGTTGGGTGGAGGTGTCGCCCAGATAGGTGGTCACGGGACCGGCGAAGATTGCAAGGCCCGCCAAGGCCGCCAGAGCCATCATCACCGGTGCAACCTGTCCCGCCGTCGCGGGTGGCGGTGGGGCCGCTACGGCGCACGCATCGGCGAATTTCTCAGTCGCGGGTGCAGTCAGAGCTGTGGATTTCCAGAACAGGTTACTGCCTGCGCGGGCAAACCCGACGATTGTCAGAAGCGACCCCACCAGAATCGCGGACCAGGCCCATCCGATCAATCGGGGCTCCCGCAGCGCATCGAGGACGAGCAGCTTGCCGAGGAAGCCGCTGAGCGGCGGCATCCCGGCCATGGCGATTGCTGCGCCGAAGAACAGGGCCGCGAAGAGACCGTTTTGGGGTGTTGGGGGCTCCGGGCGGAGCGTATCATCCGCCGCCCGCCGTGTGACGACGAGATCGGCAACGAGAAACAGGCAGGCGGCCGCTAAGGTCGAGTGGACCATATAGTAGAGGGCTGCGGTCGTCGCCTTGGGCGAGAACGCCGCAACCGCCACCAGCAAGGTGCCCATCGAGCCCACGACCGAAAAGGCGATCAGCGGCATCAGGCGGCGCGCTCCAAGGACCCCGAAGGCCCCCAGGGCGATCGTGACGATGGCGGCCGGGAACAGCCAAGTGGCGGCCAGATCCTCCGTTCCGGGGATACCGGGCCCGAACGCCGTGGTGTGGATCCGCAGGATCGCATAGGCGCCGACCTTGGTCATGATCGCGAAAAGGGCTGCAACCGGCGCAGGGGCGTTGGCATAGGTGGCTGGCAGCCAGAATTGCACCGGGAAAAGCGCCGCCTTCACGGCGAACACGATCAGCAGCAAGATCACTGCGACGCGGACAAGGGCGGCCTCCTCGACCGGGATTTCGGGGATGCGCACGGCGAGATCGGCGATGTTCAGTGTCCCCGTCGAGGCATAGAGCGTCCCCAATGCGAACAGGAAAAGCGTCGATCCGGCCAGGTTCATGACCACGTATTGCAGGCCCGCACGCATCCGCGCCTTCCCGCCCGCGTGGATCATCAGCCCGTAGGACGCAATCAACAGGACCTCGAAGAACACGAAAAGGTTGAAGATGTCGCCGGTCAGGAATGCGCCGCAAATGCCCATGAGCTGGAATTGGAACAAGGCATGGAAATGCCGGCCCCGCGCGTCCCAGCCCGTCGTGATCGCATGGATCAGAACGATCAGCCCAAGCGAAGAGGTCAGGAGCACCATCAAGGCGGAAAGACGGTCAAGGACCAGAACGATGCCGAACGGCGCGGGCCAGTCGCCCAGTCTGTAGACATGGGTCGTGCCGTCGGCCGCAAGAACGGTGAGGCCCAGCGTGATAGCCAGCAGGAGAACCGTGCCAGCGACCGACGCCGTGCGCGCCAAGGTGATGTCCCAGCGCATCACGAACCCGATGAGAGGGGCCAGCAGGGCCGGCAGGACGACTGGCAGGATGATCCAGTGCATCACACGAGCCTCTCGTTCTTGGCTTCTGCGTCGTCTTTTTCGGGCTCGATATCGATCCTGTCGGTGTCCGACTCCAGATACGCGCCGAGCCCGATCATCACCAAAACTGCCGTCATCCCGAAGGAGATGACGATCGCGGTCAGAACCAGCGCCTGCGGCAAAGGGTCAGTATAGCTCGCCTCTCCGTATTTCGCCAGGATCGGCGACTGGTCAATGGCGAGCCGTCCGCTGGCGAACAGGAAGACATTCACAGCATAGGACAACAACGCCACACCGAGGATGACCGGAAACGTTCTGAGCCGCAGGAGCAAGTAGACCCCGCCTGCCGTCAGAATGCCGATGCTGCTTGCAACGATAAGCTCCATCTCAGCGCTCCGTCTTGTCTTGGGCCGGTTCGCCCGGGTCATAGTCCATCGGGCCGACGTTCACCGTACCGCCAGCAACGCCTGCGATGCGGCTGAGGCTGTAGAGCATCAGCATGACCGCACCCAGAACCGTCAGGAACACGCCAAGATCGAACAGCATGGCCGTGGCAAGCTCGAATTCCTCGATGGGCGGCAAATTGATGTAGGTGTAGGCGCTGGTCAGGAACGGCCGACCGAAGAGCCATGCGCCAGCACCGGTCAGCCCCGCGATCACAACGCCGAGCCCGATCATCGTGTGGTATTCGATCCGCTGGCGTGCCTGTGTCCAGGCAAAGCCGGATGCCATGTATTGCATCAGGAGTGCGATCGCGATCACCAGGCCCGCGACGAACCCGCCCCCCGGCTGGTTGTGGCCGCGCAGGAAGATGTAAAGGCCCACGACAATGGCGATGGGCATCAACACGCGGGTGACTACGACCATCATCATGGGGTGTCGGTCGCGCGACCGGTTTTGGGAGTAGTCTGTATTCTTCAACCGCCGCGCCGCCGGGCCGTCCAGCAGAGCATGCATTATCGCATAGATCACAAGACCTGCGATCCCGAGCACGATGATTTCGCCGAAGGTGTCATAGCCACGGAAATCCACCAGGATGACGTTGACCACGTTGGTCCCGCCGCCGCCCTCATAGCTGTTGGCGAGGTGGTAGTCCGAGATCGTCTCGATATCGCGCATCAGGAACGCATAGGCCAACGTCGCCACTCCGCCACCGGCCCCCAGAGCGATCACACCGTCGCGCAGCCTCAGCCCTGACGAGCTTTCCTTCGGGGTCATCTTTGGCATGAAATGCAGTGCCAGAAGCAGCAACATAATCGTGACCGTCTCGACCGAGATTTGCGTCAACGCCAGGTCCGGCGCCGAGAGATAGGCGAAGCCCGCAGAAATCGTCAGCCCGATGATCCCGATCAGGATCAGGGCGCGGAACCGGTGGTGATGCATGCTGACGACCGAGACCGTGGCGACGATCAGCATGATCCAACCCACGGCCACGACCGGCGGCACCGGCAGCAGGCCCCGGGTCGGCGCAGACAGGCCGCTGGAGGAATAGGCGATCCAGCCAAGGCCAACGGCGGTTACGGTGAAGATGGCCAGATAGCGGCTGATTGCGCCGTTGTGGCTAACCTCAGTGATCGCGCGTGCCGTGGCGACGATGGCCGCAACCAGGCGATCGAAAATGGCCTTCGCCTCTGGCCTCGGCAGGGCGATCCACAGCTTCTGGAGGAGCCGGTGCTGAGACAGCAGAGCCGCACCGCCGACCACGGCGGCAATCGACATCCAAAGAGCCGGGGTGACCCCGTGCCATATCTTCAGATGCGGCTGCAGGTCTGCGCCGGTCACGGCATTCGCCGCGGCGGTCACGACCCTTTCGGCGAGGAACGGGGCAACCCCGATCACGATCACCAGCACAGTCAGCAGCGCGGGCGCGGCCCACAGGCCGAAGGGCGGATCATGGGGCTTGTGCGGATAATCGTCGCGCACCGGGCCAAGGAAGACATGGAAGATGAAGCGCAGGGAATAGGCGACCGACAAGAGCGCGCCGATCGTGGCCATGATCGGGACAGCGTAGGGGCTGTTGAACCAATCGGTGTGCGATGCCTCCTCCAGCATCATTTCCTTGGACAAGAACCCGTTGAACAACGGAATGCCCGCCATCGACAGGGCCGCGACCGTTCCGATGAGGAAGGTGATCGGCATCAAGCGCCTCAACCCGCCCAACCGCTTGATGTCGCGCGTATGGGTCTCGTGATCCACGATGCCCGCGGTCATGAAGAGAGCGGCCTTGAACGTCAGGTGGTTGATGATGTGAAAGACAGCTGCGACAGCGGCGGCCTGGGTGCCGAATCCCAGAAGCATCGTCAGAAGGCCCAGGTGGCTGACCGTCGAAAAGGCCAGAAGCGCCTTCAGATCGTCCTTGAAGAGCGCGATCAGCGCGCCCAACACCATTGTCACAATACCGGTCGTCGTGACGATGTAGAACCACGCGTCCGTGCCGGCGAGCGCTGGCCACATGCGTGCCATCAGGAATACACCCGCCTTTACCATGGTCGCCGAATGCAGGTAGGCCGAGACGGGCGTTGGCGCGGCCATGGCGTGCGGGAGCCAGAAATGGAACGGGAACTGCGCCGACTTGGTGAAGGCACCCAACAGGATCAGGATCAGAGCAGGCAGATACCATTCTGACGCCCGGATGAGGTCGCCCGCCTGCAATATGTCTGTCAGATTGTAGCTGCCGACGATGTTGCCGAGGATCAGCATCCCGGCGATCATCGCAAGCCCGCCCCCGCCAGTGACGGCCAACGCCATTCGCGCACCTTGCCGACCCTCCGGCAGGTGCTTCCAAAATCCGATCAGCAGGAAGGACGACAGCGATGTCAGTTCCCAGAAGATCAACAAAAGCAGTATGTTGTCCGATAAAACGATGCCCAGCATCGCGCCTTGGAACAGCAGAAGATAGGTGTAGAACTGCCCCATCGGATCTTCGCCTGACAGATAAAACCGCGCATAGAGCGTGATCAGCAGGCCGACGCCAAGGATCATCCCGGCAAACAACAGGCCCAGACCATCCAGGAAAAAGGAGGCTGAAAGTCCAAGCTGCGGCAGCCACTCGATCTCGCCTTGGATCACCTCGCCCCTAAGCACGGCCGGGGCCAAGACGATGAGCATCGTCAAAGCGAGAAATGTTGGCACGGCCGTTGAGATGGCGCAGACGTTGCGCCCGGCTCGTATCATGAGACCAGGCAACAGCGCTCCGACAAAGGGAAGCACCGCAATGATAAGAAGGATTGCCCCCCCAATACTCATGGTATGGCCTTTTTGCTCTTGATTGTTCCGCCAATTCGTAACGGGGGCGGCAAGGCACTTCAACCAAGTGTTTTTCCGCGCATACACCCTGCCATTCACAATGCCATCGCCGAGGGGTGCTGCGCACCTGGCCGCGCGGGACGTCGACCGTCAGGTCGCCGGGTTCCGGATCCGTGCCGCCGTCCAGAACGGCTTCGCCACACCCGGCATCCCCGTTCCCGAAACCATGGGACAGGGTCTGTCCGGGGGATGGGAAGGTCCGCCTGTCACCCGATTTGTGCTACAGGCCCCCTACTCAGGCCTTGGCCAAACCCCCACATCCGGCTAGTCAGCAAGATCACGGAGCAGTGTCAGAGTGGTCGATTGAGGCAGTCTTGAAAACTGTTGGGCGTCATAAGCGTCCCGTGGGTTCGAATCCCACCTGCTCCGCCACTTGCCCTTACCAAAGCGTTCTCCCGATCCGGCTGTGGCCGGATTTTTCCGTTGTTTTCGAGGGTTATGCGGGATGGGCTGAGCACTGACACCGGCGCCAGGAGGCTCGGAAGCGGTATCTCAGGGCCGATATTCTCCGGACCTCATGACTGCGCTGTTTTGGTGAATAGCTTGCAAGCATCTGGCATTGTGATGTTTTTTCGAGTCCACCCTGAACACTTCGACGCCGGTGGCGTTCGCGAAAATGGAACAGAAATCGAACTCTCTCGGTCAGCCGCCTGAAATTGTCTCGCTCCTACGGCGCCATCAGAGCAATTGCGATCGGACTTGCCGGACCTGACCACGGCTCCGCGCCGTCGGTTCTCCAGGAAGCCGTTCTCGCCGTGCGCCCCGTCCAGACATTGGCGGAAGCTCGTCCGTAGACGCCAGACGGCATTGCGGCCGTTGCGCGTTGGGCGCATAACGACCGAAAGGTCCCGGGCGGTCTGCCGCCCGGGGTTGGTCGGATCAGTTCTGCAGGGCGGCCGCAGCGGGGGCCGACGTCGCCGCCTCACGCAGCTTCATGCCGTCGAGAACGATGTCGTGGGTGTCCGTGCCGCCGTTGTAGGAGATCGTGTAGCGGGTCGGGTAGTAGCCGGTCTCGGCCACCGCCTCGGGCTGCTTGATCTTCGTGACTATCCGCTTGCGCGAGTCGATCACCTCGCGGGTGATCATTGGCTCGAGGAAGGTCACCTCGCCGTCCCACGAGCCGTAGATGAACACATGGTCGAAGGGCTCGCCCGTGAAGATCGGGTGTGTCGTGTCCAGCCAGTGTTCGCCCATCGCGGGGACGGGGTTGGGCTGCGGCGGGGGCGCGTAGTTGGCCGGCATGAAGCCGGGCGCGGGATAGGCCGCGGCCTTGTCCATGTAGTCGGGGTCGACAGGGTCGATGGCCAACCGCTCGGCCTCGGGCATGAAGTAGAAGTGCACGTCGAAATGCGGCACGTCGAAGAGGCCCGCAGGGTGATGGCCGTGCGGCATCCAGTCGAGCGCGACGTGATCGTAGCCCGCTTCGATGGCCACTTCGGGCAGCGGCAGGGTGACGAAGATCATTTCCCCGCCGAGGGTGGCGACGGCGTTCTCGGACATCGACACGCCAAACTGCTTGATCCTGTCGCGGCCGTCAAGCTTCACCCAAGTGTACGCGGCACCCTGGCCGAAGGCGACCTCCGGTCCGCGGATGGTCTCGGAGGCAAGGGCGGTGGACGAAAGGCCGACGACGGCGATCGCGGCGATGGTAACGTTTTTGGCGAAGTTCATGTGTTGGGTTCCTTTCGGGTGGCCCCGGCCGCCAGTCCCCGTCTCGGTACTGCGGTTGCGGTGCGCTGGTTGCGATGACGGGGAAATAGCGTTTCTGCTGGCACAACGCTCGCTAAGAGATGGCTCGGGGGATGCTAAATCAATCTTAAGCAATCGCGCCGCGCCGCGAGTTCCCACTTCCCCAAAACCGGGTCCGGTTGTACCCTCTGTCCTGCCGTCTCCAGCCCGAGTCGCTCCTGTGACCACTGCGTTCCCGCTTCGCGCCGACCGTCCCGCATCCCCCTCGGACGACCTTGCCATGTGGTCGGCGCGTGCCAGTGACGCGCTGGACGGCGGCGTCCTGTCGGCAGAAATGATCGCTTTTTGTACCTCTGGCATCAGCACCATAATCGGTGTGCGAGCGGCAAACGGGCGCCCCGTCGCCGGGATG
>JBGTLJ010000534.1:0-1808 GCA_041744175.1 Oceaniglobus sp.
GCTGCCGTCGCTGTGCGACGATTGCGGCATCCACCGGATCGAGGCGCGGTGCTGGTCGGGTCATCCGACGGCGGCAAAGCTCTTGAGAATTATCGGGTTCATCCACGAAGCCGACATGCCCGGTTTTGCGCCCCACGGGCAGGGCATCTTTCGTCAATTCGCCTATATCGGCCAACCCAAAGGATCCTGACCATGTGCCTGCCTAAATCCCCGACCGTATCCCCGATCAAGATCGCCGCGCGTGACAACAGCGAGGCGATCCGCCAGTCGGACATCGAGGCGCGGCTGCGCCAGAGGCGGGCGGGCGCCGCCGCCAACGTGCTTACGGGGGCCATGGGCATCCCGTCCGGTCAGTCGACCGGCCAGCTGGGCGGGCGTGCGGCATGAGCCAGCCAGAGCTTGAAAAGGATCCGCGCGCGGAAGAGGCGATGCGCCGCTGGAGCGAGCTGAAGCAGGAGCGCAACCGGTTCGATCAGGACTGGGAAGACATCGCCCGGCTGATCCGCCCCCAGCGGGGCGGTTTCAGAAGCGACACGGCGACGCAGCGCACCATGTACAAGCCGCTGAGTTCCACGCCGATCATCGCCCAGAGCAATTTCGCATCGGGCCTCTACGGCGCGCTGACCAACCCGGCGAACAAGTGGATGGGATTGCAGACCAGCGATCCGGACCTGAACGATTTCCAGCCAATGAA
The DNA here is from genome assembly GCA_041744175.1 of Oceaniglobus sp. Classification (GTDB taxonomy): domain Bacteria; phylum Pseudomonadota; class Alphaproteobacteria; order Rhodobacterales; family Rhodobacteraceae; genus Oceaniglobus. The sequence continues at coordinate 695 of JBGTLJ010000534.1, forward strand.
GGAATGGCTGGACAATGCGACCGCCCGGGTGCTGGCCAGTTTCCGGCCCGCCGTATCGCCGTTCTATTCCGCCGCGATCCAGCTCTTTTCCGACATTTCGGCTTTTGGAAACGCTGCGCAGTACGACGAGCTGGTGACGGCCGAGCGCAAGATCATGGACGTGACGCTGAGCCTGTCCGAGGTGGTCTGGGATATCGACGCCTATGGCCGGGTCATCGAGGTTGTGCGCCGGTTTCGCCTGAGTGCGCGGGCGGCGATGCAGATGTTCGGCAAGGATCCCCTGCCCGCCAGGGTGCAGGATATGGCGGACAAGGGCAGCACCGACAAGCTGGTGTTCTATCAGCACGTGCACCGCAATTACGACTATGCCGCGGGCAAGCTGGGCCCGAAGGGCAAGCGGTGGCTGAGCAGGCACATATCCGAAGAGGGCTGCAAGGTGCTGCGCGAAAGCGGATACGGTGAAATGCCATTCAGCGTGCCGCGCTGGGAGGTCGACAGCGGATTTTCCGTGGGCACCGGCCCGGGCTTTACCGCCCTGGCATCGGCGAGGGTGCACAACCAGATGGACGCGGCGACGATCCGCGCCGCCCAGTTCGCGGCCGATCCGACGCTGCTGGCCCCGGACAGATCGACATGGCAGCTGAACGGGTTCGTGCGCCCCGGCGAGGTGGTCTATGGCGGGGTCGACGTGCGCGGCAATCCATTGATGCGCCCCCTGAACAACACCGGCAACATCGGCCTGACGATGGAGGAAAAACAGGCGAAGATCGAGGAAATCAAGGATGCGTTTCACCATTCGCTGATGTCTCTGGCCGGGCGCACCGGGATGACCGCGACGGAGGTGATGGAAATCACCGAAGAGCGCCAAAGGCTCATGGCGCCGCACATGGGCCGCATCCAGGAGGAATATCTGGCGCCCAAGATCGAACGCCGGTTTGCGATGCTGTGGCGCGCCGGGCAGATCCCGCCGCCCCCCGAGGGAGCCAGCGGCACGTCGATCGAGGTGACCTATCTTTCGGCGGCGGCGGCGGCGCAGCGATCGGCAGAGGGTGCGTCGATCATGCGGATCATCCAGGACATCGCGCCGCTGGCGCAGATGAACCCGCGCTATATG
>JBGTLJ010000535.1:0-13915 GCA_041744175.1 Oceaniglobus sp.
GCGACATCGTGTCGGTACGCCAAGCCCGGCGCATGGGCACCGGGGCACTGCTGGCGCGGATCCCCCGGGGCGCGCGGCTCTACGTCACCATAGACATCGACGCGTTCTGCCCCTCCATCGCGCCAGGCACCGGCACGCCCAGCCACGGCGGCTTTCTCTATTACGAGGTGCTGGAGATCTTGCAGGGCGCTGCGCGCGCCCACCGGATCGTCGGGCTGGATCTGGTTGAGGTCGCGCCGGCCTATGACCCCACCGGCGGCACCGCGATCCTGGCGGCGCAACTGCTGCTCAACACGCTCGGATTCATCTTTCATGCCCGCTAGGCGTTGCACGATGGGGGCGGGGTGCGAACGCACCCTCCTACGGATTTCTTACGCACCTCATACGGGATTCCGCAGCCCGCGATCCATGGCTCAGATCGCCTGCGCCTCTCTTGCAAGTGCGCGCACCGACCGGGCGTAACAGGCGATATCGCCCCCCACGCCGAGAAAGTTGAACCCCAGCCCGGCATAGTGCCTGATCTGGCCGGTGTCGAAGGTGACGATCCCCGCCGCCTTGCCGGCATCGCGGATCCTGCCCACCGCACCCTCGATGGCGGCCACCACCTCCGGATGGCCCGGATTGCCCAGATGCCCCATGTCGGCTGCCAGATCGGCCGGGCCGATGAACACGCAATCGACACCGGGCACCGCCGCAATGTCGCCGATCGCCCCGATCGCCTGCCGGGTCTCGGCCTGCACCATCAGACAGATCTGATCCGCCGCGCTCTGGAGGTAATCTGTTGTTTCGCCAAAGAATGTCGCGCGCGACTGGGCCGCGCCGACACCCCGGATGCCGTCCGGCGGATAGCGCACCGCGCGCACCATGGCGGCCGCGTGATCCGGCGTGTCCACCATCGGCACCAGAATAGTCTGCACGCCGATGTCCAGCATCTGCTTGATCAGCCGGGCATCGCCCACGGGAACCCGCACCACGACAGAGGCCGATCCGCCCGACATCGCCTGACACTGGGACTGGATCAGCGGCACATCGTTGGGGGCGTGTTCGCCGTCGATCAGACACCAGTCGAACCCGGCGCGCGCCGCGATCTCGGCCGCCGTCGGATGGGCGAACGCCATCCAGAGGCCGGTCTGCAGCTTGCCCGCGGCAAGGGCGGATTTCAGTCGGTTTTCCGGGGCTGGCATGGAACTCTCCCTTGGCATTTCCCGCACACCACCACGGGACGCCCGGTTTGCCAAGCCCACAACATAGGGTTGGACAGGGCGCGCGCAGTCGTTATCGTGCCTCCATCAAAATGAACAATGTCAGCTGTCTGGGAGAACACACATGAAAAAGCTGCTGAGCCGGGTGGCCGTTGCCGCCATCGCAACCGCATTCGCCACCGAAGCCATGGCTACGGAATGGAACGTCTCTCTCTGGGGAACGCGCCGTGCCTTCACCGAACATGTGGAAAAGCTGGCCGAGCTGGTCAGCGAAAAGACCGGCGGTGAATTCACGTTCAACATTTCCTACGGCGGTCTGAGCAACGAGCGCGAGAATCTCGACGGCATCTCCATCGGCGCCTTCGAGATGGCGCAGTTCTGTGCCGGCTATCATGCCGACAAGAATCCGTCGCTCACGGTCCTGGAGCTGCCGTTCCTCGGGATTTCCAATCTCGAACAGGAAAATCGGATCTCGATGGCGCTCTACGAGCACCCCGCGGTGGTCGAGGATCTGGCGCGCTGGAACGCCACCTTGCTGATGCCGACCCCGCTTCCGCAATACAACCTGATCGGTGTCGGCGACGCCCCCGCCACGCTGGATGATTTCGAGGGCATGTCGGTGCGTGCCACGGGCGGCATCGGCGCCGCGATGGAGGCCGTGGGCGCGGTACCCACGTCGATGTCGGCCACCGAAGTGCGCCAGGCGATGGATTCGGGCGTGGTCAAGGCGGTGTCCTTCGCCCCGCACGCTCACATGTCCTTCGGCACTACTGAAAACGCCCAGTGGTGGACGACCAACCTCAACCCCGGCACCGTGAATTGCCCGGTGGTCGTCAACACCGATGCCCTCAATACACTGAGCGACGAAGAGCGCGAGGCACTGATGGGCTCGGTCGATGAGTCGATGGAGTATTACATCGACTTCTACGAGGAAGAGACGATGGCCGCATGGGGGCCGCTGCTGGAGGAAAAGGGTATCGAGGAAATCACCTTTACTCCCGATCAGCTTGCCGCGTTCGAGGAAAAGGCCGCAGCCCCCGCCGCCAAGGCGTGGATCGAGGAAAACAGCGCCAAGGGACTGCCCGCGCAGGAACTTTACGACCTTGTCACGGGAATGGTCGCCGAAGGGTCGTAGAAGCCCGGGTTAGAGCGATCACGCCCCGGACCGCACGTCCGGGGCGATTTGCATCTCCGCAGGAGTAGGTTCATGGCCGGTGGTGCCGCCGTACTGGAAGACGGATCAACTCTGTCGCGGTTGGATCGCGGACTGTTCCGCATCGAAGGCTGGCTGGCGCTGGTGTCCGGGATTGCGGTGTTTTCGCTGATGCTGATGGCGGTCTGGACAGTGGGCGGGCGCAATATTTTCGGCGCGCCGTTGCGCGGATATGTGGACTGGATCGAACAGGCGATGCCGCTGATCGCGTTCATGGGCGTAGCGTTCACCCAGCGGGTCGGCGGGCACATCCGCATGGACATGGTGGTGGGCGCGCTGAAGGGTCGGCCATTGTGGCTGGCCGAATTCGTCACGACATTCGCGATCCTGATCCTGATGCTGCTGCTGGTCTGGGGCAGCTGGGCCCATTTCATGCGCAGCTTCGATTTCGGCGCGGTGATGTGGTCGCGCGACAGTTCCATGGACATCGGGCTTCCGCTGTGGCCTGCGAAACTTCTGGTGCCGGTGGCATTCGGGGTGCTGTGCCTGCGGCTGGTGCTGCAACTCTGGGGTTACGGGCGGGCGTTCGTGCAGGGGCTGAGCGAACCGGTCGCCGTCCCGCTGGTGCAAAGCGCGGCAGAGATCGCCGCCGCCGAGGCCCGGACGGTCAGCGGCGCCGAAGGCGGGATGCGCTGATGACCTCTCTGGATATCGGGATCGCCGTGTCGGCGGGCATGCTGGTGCTGGTCGTACTCGGGATGCGCGTCGCCTTTGCCACCGCACTGGCAGGGGTGATCGGCCTGATCTGGATCTTCTGGTCGCGCAAGGGCTATGCGGGGGACGAATTCTTCTGGGCGCTGTCCGTCGCGGTCAAGACGGCGGGTCAGGTGCCCCATTCCAAGATCTCGTCCCAGGCGCTGTCGCTGATCCCGACCTTCATCCTCATCGGATACCTTGCCTATTATGCGGGGCTGACCCAGGCCCTGTTCGAGGCGGCCAAGCGCTGGGTCGGCTGGTTGCCCGGCGGGCTGGCCGTGGCAACCGTGTTCGCCACCGCCGGATTCGCCGCGGTTTCGGGCGCCTCGGTGGCCACGTCGGCCGTATTCGCGCGCATCGCGATTCCCGAAATGCTGGCCGTGGGGTACGACAAGAAATTCGCCGCCGGTGTCGTGGCGGCGGCGGGCACGCTGGCATCGCTGATCCCGCCTTCGGCTATCCTTGTGATCTATGCGATCATCGTCGAACAGGACGTGGGCAAGCTGTTGCTGGCGGGGTTCGTACCGGGCGTGGTGTCGGCGCTGATCTACGGCATGCTGATCGTGGTGATGGCGCTGGTCCTGCCCAGTTTCGGCCCCCCGGTGCGGGGGTTCACCTGGCGACAGCGGTTTGTCGCGTTGCCCCCTGCCCTGCCGATCCTGTTCGTCGTCGTGATCATCATATTTTTCATCTACAACCCGTTCGGCGGCGATGCCTGGGGCACGCCGACCGAAGGCGGCGCGCTGGGGGCCTTCGTGGTGTTCCTGATCGCGCTCTGGAACGGGATGCGCTGGCTGCAATTCCGCGATGCCCTGCTGGAAACCGCCAAGCTGGCGGTGATGATCTTCTCGATCATCTGGGGTGTGCTGATCTATGTGCGCTTCCTCGGTTTTGCCGACCTGCCTTTGGCTTTCGCGGACTGGATCGCGGGGCTGGAACAGTCGCCTATGCTGACCCTCGTGTGCATCCTGCTGGCCTATGCGGTGCTGGGCATGTTCATGGATGCGATCGGGATGCTGCTGCTGACGTTGCCCGTGGTGTATCCGGCGGTGATGGCGCTGAATGGCGGGCTGGATGTCACGGCAGCCGACAGCGCGTTCGGCATGTCTGGCCCGATGTGCGCGATCTGGTTCGGCATCCTCGTCGTCAAAATGGCCGAATTCTGCCTGATCACGCCGCCCATAGGACTTAACTGCTTTGTGGTGGCGGGCGTGCGCGACGACATTTCCGTGCAGGACGTGTTCAAGGGTGTGGCGCCGTTCTTCGTTGCAGACGCGCTGACCATCGCGACGCTGGTCGCGTTTCCAGCAATTGTTCTGTGGCTGCCTTCGCTGGCTTAGGCGATCGTCGGCAACGCGTTCGCCCGGGCCACCGGCCAGGCGTAGAGCGCCGATGCCTGCCGGATCGTGGCGCCCGTACCGCATTTGAAATGATTGAGGCCCGGTGTTTTCGGATCAATACGCCCAAGATCCAGGCTGCTCATACCGCGCCGCGCCAGACGCTCCATCGCTGTCCAGAGCAGAAGGTTGTGCGCTGAAAGTCGGCGACCTTCGTCTCCGGTCCACCCCATCAGATAGGTTGCCGAACTGCCGTGCAGCAGAAAGGTCGTGGCAGCGACCGGCGCATCGGGCGGACCGGCGATCAGTGTCAAGGTTCCGCCCGCCGCGCGGCGGATCCATGTGTCGATCCATCGTGCGGACAGGTTGCGGTATCGCGCGCGCTTTTGCTGGTCACGTTCCGCCGATCTCAGCCAGACGGGAATGTCCGGGCTTTCGCAGACGGTCACGCGCCGGCGTTCCGCCACCGACAGCCGGTTGCGCCATTTGCCGGTCAGTTCTGCACGCAGGTCCGGCACGGTCAGGTCGATGACCGCGCGCTCATGGCCCCTTGCCATGCGCAAGCGACCCTCATTACCCGACAGCCAAAGGAGCGGACCCTCGCGCCGCAGGGACAGCGCCGCGGCAAGGGATCCATCCGATGCCATCGGATGCCACCCGATCCGCAGCGGGCCCACACGACGCAGGATGCATTGCAGGTACCAAACGCAGCCGCCCGGCCCCAGCACTTCTGCGCGTCGTACCGTGGCGCCCATCCGAAAGGCCACAGCACCGTAATCCCAATGCTGTTGCAGAGGGGCGCCACCGATGGCCGCCTCCCATTCCGACCGCCGCAGCTTGTCCCATATCACATCCATCACGCATCATCCGGCACACACGGTTAATGCCGCGTTGACATCGCCGAAGAGATCACCGGTCCGTCAATGCACAGAAACGTTGAGGTTCTGCGTCGTGGCCGTTTTTGCAAGGCCGCCCGCACGATACAACAGCGATCCGCCATCCCGAAACACATGAACCTTCTGTGGTGTGGCGCCCAGTTTCACGTTGCGGCCACGAAGATTGGAATGGATGCCCGCCAGCTTGCCGACGACCGGGTCCGCGTTGTCCACCCGCTCGAAATACAACAGCGTCACCTCGCCCAATGCCTCGGTGATCGCCACCTTGCCTTCGAACACGTGGTCGCCGGTGGTTTCCACCAGATCCTCGGGGCGCACACCGACATTGACCTGGGCGCCCATGTCATCGTCGGTGGACGGATATGCCGACACGGCGGTGCCGCCCGCATCCATGGCGATGGTGGTTTGCTGACCCGTCCCGGTGATCTTGCCCGGCAAGAGGTTCATCGACGGCGAGCCGATGAATTGCGCCACGAACTCGTTCTCGGGCTTTTCGTACAATTGCAGGGGAGTGCCGACCTGGGCGATCCCGCCTCCGGCCAGAACGACGATGCGGGTGGCAAGGGTCATCGCCTCCACCTGGTCATGGGTCACGTAGATCATCGTCGAATCCGGCATCGCCTCTTTCAGCTGGGCGATTTCGATCCGGGTCGCGACCCGCAGCGCTGCATCCAGGTTCGACAGCGGTTCGTCGAACAGATACACCTTCGGGTCGCGAACGATGGACCGGCCGATCGCCACGCGCTGGCGCTGACCGCCCGAAAGCGCCTTCGGCAACCGGTCGAGATAGGGTTCAAGCTGCAGGATCTTGCTTGCCTTGGCGATCGAGGCCTCGATCTCTTCCTTCGACTTCTTGGCGATCTTGAGGGCAAAGGCCATGTTGTCGCGCACGGTCATGTGGGGATAAAGCGCATAGGACTGGAACACCATGGCGATGCCGCGCTGGGCCGGCGGCACGTCGTTGACCACCTGACCGTCGATCTTCAGTTCGCCCCCGGTGATCTTTTCCAGCCCGGCAATCATCCGCAGCAGGGTGGACTTGCCACAGCCGGACGGACCGACAAAGACGATCAGTTCGCCCCGTTCTATGTCGAGGTTGATGTTCTTGAGAACATCCACGGTTCCGCCGTAAGTCTTTGCAACGTCTGTCAAGAGTAGGTCGGCCATGGTTCGCTCCCTGTGTCGGTGTCAATCGTGCCATGCTGCATCGTCGATAGAATAGGTAGAATGCCTGCCAAGGTGGCGGCAGAATGTCTTCATCAAGCCAAACTTCCCGGAAAGGCGCGCGCCAGTTCCGGCGCCGCAGCCCTTGGGCAATTGCACGGGCTGGTCATGACAGGTCAGGTTGAAGGCGCCGATCATACTTGTCGAACCATGGGTGCGCATGATCAAATGCCTGTCGTCCGTCGCCTCCAGCACATGCAGATCGCCCCCGGTTGCCCGGCAGGCCCAACCATCGGTGACGTTGCGATCAAGCTTCTCGGGGATCTCCTTGACCCGCGACCCCGACGAATAGACACCCGACAGGAAATCAAAATCACAGGACATGCGCAAAAGATCGTCACCCCCGGTATCGTGACGCTGGACCTGCATTCCGCGCTGCGCCTCGCCAACCGGCACGATGGCTGGGGATTCATCGATCGCACCCCGCAACCGACGTGGGACCGCCAGATGTTCGGGCTGTGTCTTGTCAAAGATATGACCCTGAGGGTTGCAGGGGTCGAGCGCGGCGGCGGGGTCCGCCGCGGTCTGCAATCGCGCATGGTTCATTACTTGACCGACCCTGCCAGAAGCCCGCGTACCAGGTATTTCTGCATGGCGAAGAACACCAGCAGCGGCACCGATATGGAGACAAACGCCGATGTCGCGAGGATTTCCCAGTTGCCACCTCGGGTTCCCAGAAGTTCGACGATCTGCTTCGTCATCACAGTGGTTTCTCCCGTGGCGTCGATCAGGAACACCAGCGCAACCAGAAGGTCGTTCCATGTCCAGAGGAACTGGAAGATTGCGAACGAGGCCAGAGCCGGAAACGAGAGCGGCAGGATGATCTTGGTGAAAATCTGGAAATCCGACGCGCCATCGACCTTGGCGTTCTCGATGATGTCCCGCGGCAGTCCCACCATGTAGTTGCGCAAAAGATAGATCGCCAACGGCAGACCGAACCCGGTATGAGCCATCCAGGCACCCAGATAGCCCTTTCCGATCCCGATCTCGTTGTGGAATTTCAGCAGGGGGATCAACGCGAGCTGCAACGGCACCACAAGCAGGGCGACGACCGCCGCAATCAGGAGCGCTCTGCCCGGAAAGTCCATCCAGGCGAGGGCATAGGCCGCAAAGGCCGCCACCAGGATCGGAATGATCGTCGCCGGGATCGTGACCGTCAGCGTGTTGAAGAACGCCTTGGCCATGCCTTCGCGATTGGACGGGTCGAACAGCACGTTCTCATAGTTCTGGGTGGTGAATTCCGGGGGTGTCTCGGCGGTGACGAACACCCGCTCTCCGCGCCGACCCTCGAATTCCGTGTCGTTCTCCAACCTGTAGTCACCGTTGGCCTGCACGGTGATGCGACCGTCCTCGGCCATGTCGACGGTTTCGCCGACCTCGTATGCGGCCACGTCGCGCGACGATGTACCCCAGGCGGATATGCTGGCATCGGGACGCGGATCGCCGTCCTCCTCGAACAGGTTGCCCTGAAGCACAAAGAGCGGTCCGTCCTGTATCTGATCGGCCGGAGATGCGGTGCGCAGGGTCAGGTTCTGCTCTGCCGGGAAAAGCGCCTTCCACCATCCCGATGTGGCGATCTGGTCGGACGTGCGGAACGAACTGACCAGAAGCCCGACCGTGGGAAACAGCCAGAGCGCGACAAGAAGAACGACCGAAAGATGGACGGCCCAGGTCAGCGACGATTTCGTGCCTGCAATGTTATCCATGATGTGCTCCAGTGTGATCGCGGGCCATCAGCGCATCTCCTTGCGGGCTGTGTAGACGTTCCACACGAGGATCGGCGACACCAGAAGCATGATCACCATGGCGCTGGCCGACCCCACGCCCCAGTCGTTGGCGCGGAACAGCTTGTCGTACATGTAATTCGCCAGCACCTGGGTTTCCCACTGTCCGTTCGTCATCGCGAACACGATGTCGAACACCTTGAGAACGACGATGGTGATCGTGGTCCAGACCACAACGATGGTGCTGGAAATCTGCGGGATCTTGATCTTGAAGAACACCTGAAACGGGTTGGCCCCGTCGACGATCGCGGCCTCGACCGTTTCCTCGGGGATGCCCCGCAGTGCCGCCGACAGGATCACCATCGCAAACCCGGTCTGGATCCAGATCAGCACGACCATCAGCAGGATCGAATTCCAGAACGGGATCGTAAGCCAGGTCTTTGGATCGTCACCACCCAGACTGAGATAGACCGCGTTCATGATGCCGATCTGTTCCTGGTCGATCGGCCTTGTGTCGTAAACCAGTTTCCAGATCACTGCCGCACCCACGAAGGAAATCGCCATGGGCATGAAGATCAGGGATTTCGCAATGGCCCCCCACCCGATCCGGTCCGTCAGTTGCGCCGCGAGCAGCCCGAACATGGTGGAAAACGCCGGCACGATCAACAGCCAGAGAAAGTTGTTTTTCAGGGCCTCCCAGAACTTGGGTTCGCTAGCCATCTGCTGGTAATTCGCCAAACCCACGAACGCGCCACCCTGTGAACGGTCGGTCAGCGACAGGCGCAGTGTCTCGACCACGGGATAGGCCAGGTAAAGGCCAAGCGCGATCAGCGCGGGCGCCAGAAACAGCCAGGGCCGTATCATGTTGGCGCGGTTGATGTTGCGCCCGGCGTTCGGTCCCTTTGGCGGAAACAGGACCCTGTCGAGGAACTGGTTGGAAAAATAGTAATAGGCGACGCACCCACCCACACCGATGACGATGGTCAAGAGACCTTGAAATGCCGGATGCATCCTTTCCCCCCGATTATATTAGGTTGCGGGCTTTTGATCCCGTCGTTGCCTGACTGCGGCCCGCGCCGCTCGCGGCGCGGGCCTGCACCATCCTATTTCAGAGAGTCCCAGCTGTTCTGGATCGCAGTTGCGACCTCGCCGGCATCCCTGCCGCCGGCGTAATCCACCATGCCGGTCCAGAATGTGCCGGCTCCGACCCCTCCGGGCATCAGATCGGACGCGTCGAAGCGGAACGTGGTGGCTTCCAGAAGGATGTCGTTCAGGTCCTTCTGGGTGGGATCGGCGAACATGTCGGTATTGGCGCCCTTGTGCGGGGTCAAGAAACCGGACTGCGCCATCCACAGCTCATGTGCCAGCGGCGTCTGCAGGAAATCGATCAGCGCGTGGGCGGCATCGTTCTCGTTTGTGATCGCCCAGAGCGTTCCGGCACCAAGCACGGGCTTGCCCAGATCCTTATCGGCATAAGCCGGCAGATAGAAGAAATCGGCATCCGCGCCCACCATCGTGCCTTCGGGAAAGAAGGCCGGAATGAAGCTTGCCTGATGGTGCATGTAGCACTGGGGGGGCGAGCTGAAGAGGCCCTTGGGGCTGTCGCGGAAATCGGTGCTGGCCACCGCGCCGGCACCGCCTGCCACGAATTCGTCATTGCGCGCGAACCAGCCGAATTCCTCGATCGCACCGATGACGGCCGGATCGTCGAACGGGATCTCGTTGCTGACCCACTGGTCATAGACTTCGGGAGGCTGGGTGCGCAGCATCATGTCCTCGACCCAGTCGGTCGCGGGCCAGCCGGTTGCACCGCCGCTGCCAAGGCCGATGCACCACGGCGTTTCGCCATCCTCGACCATCTGCTCGGTCAGTGCCTTCAACTCTTCCATGGTCTCGGGAACCTCGTATCCCGCGTCCTCGAAATTTTCGGGGCTGTACCATACAAGGGATTTCACATCGACCTTGTAGAAGAACCCGAAAAGTTCCTCCTCGCCGTCGGCGCCCTCATAGGTGCCGAGATCGACCCAGGATTGGCCGGCGGCATAATTCTCCTTGATCCATTCGCCCGTATCGTCCCCAAGCGGGGTCAGAAACCCGCGGGCCGCCATGTCGCTGGCCAGACCCGGTTGCGGAAACACGGCCACGTTGGGGGCCGATCCCGCCTCGGCATCGACCATGATCTGCTGCTCGAAACTGTCGGATCCGACGTAGCGCACATCGGCGCCGGTCGCATCGGCGAAATAGGCAAGGACAGTCTCGGCAAACCCCTGATCAGGGCCCAGCCAGGGGCCGAACACGGTCAGCTGCTGCCCGGCAAGATCGGTCCCCTCGAGTTCGGACAGACTGTCCCAGCTGAAGCCGCCCTCGCCTTTTGCGAAAGGCAGATGAGTGTCGGCATGCGCCATGGCCGCGGCGAGCGCGGTCAAGGCCACGCCGGCATAAAGCTTCGTCTTCATTCGTAATTCCCTCCCGGAATTTGCGTCTTTGACGCGTTTTATGGCCTGCGACAAAGGTATGAACCAAAGCGCCTTGAACGGCCCAAAGGTCGCCCATCGATCCGGCACTGTCAATCCGCCAGTACCAATTCGTAAAGCAAAACCAATGTCGAAGGTGTTTCGGGCCTGCCGCAATGCAGCATCAGTGCCGGTCATTTGCCACATCGGTGGACTATTGCCGAGCGGCCGAGAGCGGCGGGTTGGGGCAGATTTTCACGCCACGCCGGATACAGCCATACAGTGTATTGGCTCCCCAACGCGGCTCAACCATGCCTTGCGTTGTGTCAACGGGGGAGTTCGCTTGCCCGGCGGTCCCGGATGCCGATGGTGACCGCTGCGCCGCAGCGACGGTGTTCCATCTGATCGCCTGTCATTCAGGGATCACCGAACCGAGTGCAGAGACTCGACATTCCGTTTCGGCGGATTGACCGTCCCCGCCCTGTCAAGGATAACGTGTTTTTGCGGGCCGAACATTCCTGAGAGGACACCCAATGTCGATCCTATTGAGCCGGAAGGATTTTCCCGAAGGATTCCTGTTCGGTGCGGCAACGTCTTCGTATCAGATCGAAGGTCATGGACAGGGCGGTGCCGGATTGACCCAATGGGATACGTTTGCCGCCACCCCGGGAAATGTCGCCGGTGCACAGGATGGGCGAAAAGCCTGCGACCATTACAACAGGCTGGACGAGGATCTGGATCTGCTGCGGGACGGAAACTTCGATATCTACCGCTTTTCGACAAGCTGGGCGCGCGTCCTTCCCGAAGGCCGTGGCGCGGTGAACGAAGAGGGGCTGGATTTCTACGACAGGCTTGTGGACGGATTGCTGAAACGTGGCCTGAAACCGGCCGCAACGCTTTACCACTGGGAACTGCCGGTGCAACTCGCCGATCTGGGCGGCTGGCGCAATCGAGACATTGCAGGCTGGTTTGCCGATTTCACCGAGGTGGTGATGCGCCGGATCGGCGATCGCGTATGGTCGGCGGCTCCCATCAACGAACCCTGGTGCGTCAGCTGGCTTTCGCACTTTCTGGGCCATCAGGCGCCAGGCCTGCGCGATATCCGCGCGACGGCCCACGCCATGCATCACGTGCTTCTGGCACATGGCAAGGCGATCGAAACGATGCGCGGACTGGGAATGGACAACCTCGGCGCCGTCTGTAACTTTGAATACGTCACCCCCGTGGACTCCAGCGACCGGGCGGCGAAAGCGGCGACGCTGTATGACGGATATTACAACCGGTTCTTCCTGTCGGGCCTGTTCAACCGCAGCTATCCCGCCGATGTGATGACGGGCCTTGGCCCCCACATGCCGCAGGGCTGGCAGGACGATTTCGACACCATCGCCGCACCCCTCGACTGGCTTGGCCTGAACTATTACACCCGCAAGATCATTGCACCCAACGATGGCCCCTGGCCGCACCACGAAGAGGCGCCCGGCCACCTGCCGAAAACGCAAGTCGGATGGGAGATCTTTCCCGAAGGGCTGTATGCGTTTCTGAAACGGACCCACGAAGGATATACCCGCGGGCTTCCTCTTTTTGTCACGGAAAACGGCATCGCCAATGACGACCGCCTTGTACGGGGCTTGGTGAATGACAAGGCGCGGATAGACTATCTGAATTCGCATCTGGCCAAGGTGAAACAGGCGTGCGACGAAGGCATTCCTGTAAAGGGATACATCGCCTGGTCGCTCATGGACAATTACGAATGGTCGCTGGGCTATGATCCAAGGTTCGGGCTTGTCCATGTGGATTTCGAAACCCTGCAGAGAACGCCCAAAGCGTCCTATCACGCACTCGCCGCAGCGCTGGCGCGCTGAGCCGAGTTGGTGACGCGCGATATGACTCCCAGCAAGGTATCGCTTGTCGCGGATATCGGCGGAACGAACACAAGGGTCGCTCTGGCGCAAGGGACGGTGATCCTTGCCCAGACGGTACACAAATTCCGCAATGCCGATCACCCTGGGCTTGCTGCTGTACTCAAGCTCTATTTGCGTCGGCAAGATGATGTGGATTGCGACGGGGCCTGCGTCGCGGTCGCCGGGCCGGTGCGCGACGGTCGCGCGACGCTCACAAACCTGAACTGGGCAATAGACCGCGCGATGCTCGCCGAAGTCGCGCGCGCCGAAAGGGTTGCCATCCTCAACGACCTTCAGGCCCAGGGTCATGCGCTCGACCACCTGGAAAAATCCGGCCTGCGTTCGGTGGTGGCCGGGCAGGATGGCGGCCCGCACGCCGCCAAGCTGGTGATCGGGGTCGGGACGGGGTTCAATGCGGCACCGGTCTATAACACCGAAACCGGGCGATATGTGCCCCCCTCCGAGGCCGGTCACGGCAATTTGCCCGTCCTTGATGAAACCGACTTGCGCCTGTCGCGCTTCCTCGCGGATGCAACTGGGTTCGCTTCGGTGGAAGACGTGCTGTCGGGCCGCGGGCTGACCCATCTTTATAGCTGGATTTCTCAAGAAGCCGGTGAGCGAAAAGATCTTTCGCCCGTTCAGGTGATGGACGCGGTTGCGATGGGCCGCGATCCGCTGGCGCGTCGAACAGGCCAGGCATTCAGCAGGCTGCTTGGATGCGTGGCCGGCAATCTCGCACTCGCGACACTGCCTTTCGGAGGCGTTTTTCTGGCCGGCGGGGTGAGCCGGGCCATCGCGCCCTATCTCGGCGGGTTCGGGTTCGAGGCAGCGTTCCGTGACAAAGGGCGGTTCGGGTCGTTCATGGAGCAGTTCAGCGTCAGTATCGTAGAGGATGACTTTGCCGCTCTCACCGGCTGCGCCAGCCATCTCGCCGGTCTGTCCTAGGGTCCGCACAGATCAACGCATTGATCATGTTCAGTTTCCCAGATCCGCGCAACGGGCGACGACAATGCATGCCGCGGCCGCATGTCAACGGCGGAGCAAAATCCGGCCACTGGGCGCGTAAAAGTCGGCCACTTCGGACTTGAGCGTGACGCGCGCCACAAAGCTGCGGCCGGGCAGCCGCGCTCTCCAGATAACTGCCGGCTTCCCGGCCGCCTTGGCCCTTCAGGGCCGAGCCCGCACGAGTGGGATCAGAGTGGTTTGATGGATTTGAGCGCGCGGCTTTGCGCCAAGCGATAGCTCTCACCGTTCATTTCGATGATGTTG
>JBGTLJ010000536.1:0-5106 GCA_041744175.1 Oceaniglobus sp.
GCAAAGCTGGCGGGATCCGGCACGCTGGCGGTGATCGGCAGCACGTCCTCGGGCGAGGTGCCCCAGGTCACGACCGGCACGATGTCTTCGGCCCGAAGCGTGACGGACTTGTCCCAATGCGCGTCGTCGTCGCTGCGCAGCGTGCGCCACCACGCCAGCGCCGCCTCCCCATGGTTGCCCTTCGGCGCATGGGGGCGCCCCTTCACATAGGCATAGGTCACCTCGTCGGGGGCGATCAGCCCGGCGCGGGCGCCGCCCTCGATCGCCATGTTGCAGATCGTCATCCGGCCTTCCATCGACAGCGCGCGGATCGCCTCGCCGCAATATTCGATGACATGGCCGGTGCCGCCGGCGGTGCCGGTGACGCCGATCACCGACATCGTTATATCCTTGGCGGTGACGCCCGGCATCAGCCGGCCGGTCACCTCGACCCGCATGTTGCGCGACTTGCGCTGGATCAGCGTCTGGGTCGCCAGCACGTGCTCGACCTCGCTGGTGCCGATGCCATGGGCCAGCGCACCGAAGGCGCCGTGCGTCGCGGTATGGCTGTCGCCGCAGACGATGGTCATGCCCGGCAGGGTCCAGCCCTGCTCCGGCCCGATGATGTGCACGATGCCCTGCCGCACGTCGTTCACCGGATAGTAGTGCACGCCGAATTCGCGCGCATTGCGGTCCAGCGTCTCGATCTGCAGCCGGCTTTCCGCGTTGGCGATGACGTCCGAGGCGCGGTCCAGCGTGGTGGGCACGTTGTGATCGGGCACCGCGATAGTCTTGTCCGGGGCCCGGACCCGGCGCCCGGACAGGCGCAACCCTTCGAATGCCTGCGGGCTGGTCACTTCGTGCACCAGGTGGCGGTCGATATACAGCAGCGTCGTGCCATCCTCAGCCACGTCGGCGATATGGGCATCCCATATCTTGTCGTAAAGCGTGCGGGCGGTCATGGCGCGGCCTTTCGTTATCTGGCGTCAACATCCCAATCGGTGTCCGAACCTGTCGAAGCGACAAGCACCGGTCGATGCGGGGCGGGTTTTGCCGGCACTGGATGCCATGTGGCGGTTTACACCGCCGGTTTCGCCGGCTCAAGCGGGACGGGCCCGTCTTGCCGGACGAGGCACGCCATGCTTACTGACCGCATGATCCGGGCGGCGACCAATTGAACCCCGAGGACCTGCCCAGCGGGCTGCCGCCACCCCCGGAGCTGGATCCTGCATCGCTGCTGGCCGACGCGATCTCGGCCGGCGAGGAATTGGTATCGCGGGCCGAGGGCCTGCTGACTGCGTTCTGGCGTCCCTGGACACTGTATCAGGCGCTGATCGTGCTGGCGCTGCTGGTCGCGGCCGAACTGCTGCGGGCCGGGCTGGCGCCACGTATCCGAGAATGGATGGCCGCCCGCCACGGCTGGCCGAAGTGGCGGCTGCGCGTGCTGGCGGTCATCCACCAGCGCTTGCGGGCGATCTTCTTCGTCGCGCTGGTGTGGTCGGTCTGGGCCTACATGCAGAACACCACCTGGCCCAGCCGGTCGTTCCTGGTGGGTGTTGTGGCCGAACTGGCGCTGGCCTGGCTGGTGGTGGTCTTTGCCACCCGGCTGATCCGCGCGCCATTCCTGCGCCAGGCGGTGCGCTGGGGCGCATGGACCTACGTGACGCTGTCGATCCTGGGCCTTGTCACCGAGGCGGCGCTTGTCCTCGACCGCATCGCCGTCTCATTCGGCGAGTTCCGCCTGTCGCTGCTGCTGGTTGTGAAGGCGGTCGCGTGGCTGGCCGCGACCATCGCGCTGGCACGGTTCCTGACCTCGGCGGTGGCGGGGCGGATCCGCGCCAACCCGGACCTGTCGCCATCGATGCAGGTGCTGGCGGTGAAGATCCTGCAGATCTTCCTCTATGGCGCGGCGCTGCTCTTTGCGATCCGGGCGGTCGGCGTGGATCTGACCGGGCTGGCGGTGCTGTCGGGCGCCATCGGCATCGGGCTGGGGTTCGGGTTGCAGAAGGTGGTGTCGAACCTGGTGTCGGGCGTCATCATCCTGCTCGACAAATCCATCAAGCCCGGCGACGTCATCAGCATCGGCGACACCTTCGGCTGGATCATGTCGCTGGGCGCGCGTTACGTCAGCATCACCACCCGCGACGGCCGAGAATACCTGATCCCGAACGAGGATCTGATCACCGGCCAGGTGGTGAACTGGTCGCATTCGGACGATTTCGTTCGCCTCGACATCTTCTTCGGCACGTCCTACGGCGACGATCCGCACAAGGTGCGCGCCATAGCGACCGAGGCGGCGGCGGCGGTGCCCCGTGTGCTGGCCGGCCAGAAGCCCGTGTGCCACATCACCGGGTTCGGCGACAGCAGCGTCGATTACATCTTGAGGTTCTGGATCAGCGACCCGACCGACGGCCTTACCAACATCCGCGGCAACGTCTATCTGGCGCTTTGGGATGCGTTCCAGACGCACGGCATATCGATCCCGTTCCCGCAGCGCGAGGTCAAGGTTCTCGATGGCGCGCCGGGCCGGCCGATGCGATCCGATCTGCCCGAGCGCCTGCGCAAGGACGCGGGCTAAGGGCGGACCGGATCGGCACGGCAGCCCGCCCTAGTAGCGGTAATGTTCCGGCTTGAACGGCCCGTCGGGTGACACGCCGATATAGGCGGCCTGTTCCGGCGCCAGCTGCGTCAGCTTCACGCCGATCCGGTCCAGATGCAGACGCGCCACCTTCTCGTCCAGGTGCTTGGGCAGGATATAGACCTGGTTCTTGTAGTCGTCGCCACGTGTCCACAGCTCGATCTGCGCCAGCACCTGGTTGGTGAAACTTGCCGACATGACGAACGACGGATGGCCGGTGGCGTTGCCGAGGTTCAGCAGGCGCCCCTCGGACAGCAACAGGATGCGATTGCCCGAAGGCATCTCGATCATGTCCACCTGTTCCTTGATGTTCGTCCACTTGTGGTTCTTGAGGCTGGCGACCTGAATCTCGTTGTCGAAATGGCCGATGTTCCCGACGATCGCCATGTCCTTCATCTCGCGCATGTGCTCGATGCGGATGACATCGCGATTGCCGGTGGTGGTGACGAAGATGTCGGCGTCGGCGACGACATCCTCGAGGATCACCACCTCGAACCCGTCCATCGCCGCCTGCAGGGCGCAGATCGGGTCCACCTCGGTCACCTTCACGCGGGCGCCGGCTCCCGCAAGGCTGGCCGCCGAACCCTTGCCGACGTCGCCGTAGCCGCAGACCACCGCCACCTTGCCCGCCATCATGACGTCGGTGGCGCGCCGGATGCCGTCCACCAGCGACTCGCGGCAGCCATACTTGTTGTCGAACTTCGACTTGGTGACGCTGTCGTTCACGTTGATCGCCGGAAACGGCAGCAAGCCCTGCTTCACCAGTTCGTAAAGCCGGTGCACGCCGGTCGTGGTCTCTTCGCTGACGCCGCGGATCGCGTCGCGCTGTTGCGCGAACCAGCCCGGCGACGTGGCGATGCGCTTGCGGATTTGCGCGAACAGGAACTCTTCCTCCTCGGACTTCGGCACCGCGATCAGGTCGTCCTCGCCGGCCTCGACCCGTGCGCCCAGCAGAACGTACATCGTCGCGTCGCCGCCATCGTCGAGGATCAGGTTCGCCGTCCCCTCTGGAAAGTCGAAGATCCGGTCGGAATAGGTCCAGTAATCCTCCAGCGTCTCGCCTTTCACCGCGAACACCGGCGTCCCGCCCTCGGCGATGGCGGCGGCGGCGTGATCCTGGGTCGAGAAGATGTTGCACGACGCCCAGCGCACGTCCGCGCCCAACGCCGTCAGCGTCTCGATCAGCACGGCGGTCTGGATCGTCATGTGCAGCGAGCCGGCGATTCGCGCGCCCTGCAACGGCTTTCTGTCGCCAAGCTCGGCGCGCAGGGCCATCAGACCCGGCATTTCGGTCTCGGCGATGTCCATTTCCTTGCGACCGTAAGCCGCCAGGCCGATATCTTTCACAATGTGGTCCAGAGGCATGGTGCAATCCTGAATGTCCGGTGTTGCGGCGGCCTTATCACCGGCTTGGCGCGGCGACAACGCGGCTTGTCTGCGCACCGGCGATGGCCGATGCAGTGACGAAGCCAGCCGGGACCGAACGCCGATGACGCCGCGAATTGCCGCACAGTGCCCGGTCCGGCAGGATCGCACGGGACCGGCATCCAGCATGTTGCACCCGCGCAGCGGCGCGCGCGCCAGTCAAGCTGCCGCCACGATCCCGCGGGCATGAGACAGCCGCGGGCATGGCAGCGCATGTTGTCCGGCCGGCGGCTGGACCTTCTGGATCCGACGCCGGTGGATATCGAGATCGAGGATATCGCGCACGGGCTGGCCTTCGTCGCCCGGTGGAACGGCCAGACGCATGGCGATCATGCCTATTCGGTGGCCGAACATTCGTTGCTGGTCGAAGAGCTGTTCGGCAGGCTCGTGCCTGCCGCGCCGCAGCGCTGGAGGCTGGCCGCCCTGCTGCACGATGCGCCGGAATACGTCATCGGCGACATGATATCGCCGGTGAAATCGGCCGTCGGCGCGTCCTACGGTGCGCTGGACGCAAGGCTCGCCGCGGCGATCCACTTGCGGTTCGGCCTGCCGATGATCCTGCCCGATCCGGTCAAGCGGCAGATCAAGCGAGCCGACCGGATCAGCGCCTGGCTGGAGGCGACGCGCATCGCCGGATTCACCGTAAACGAGGCCGACCGCTTCTTCGGCCACCCCGATCCGTCGCTGGTGGCGGGGCTGGACATCGAAATCCGCCCCCCGGTCGTCGTTCGGGCCGCCTACACGCAGCGTCACGCCCACCTGCTGGGGTCCTGACGCATGTTCCGCCGATCGCGCCGGACCGCCGGGTGGCAGCCTAGCGCGGCGAACGCTTCGCCAGTATCCGTTGCAGCGTCCGGCGGTGCATGTTCAACCGGCGTGCGGTCTCGCTGACATTCCGGTCGCATTGCTCGTAGATGCGCTGGATATGCTCCCATCGCACGCGGTCGGCGGACATCGGATTCTCCGGCGGCGGCGGCAGGTTCTCGCCATCCGACAGCAGTGCGGCCGTGATCTCGTTGGCGTCCGCCGGTTTCGACAAATAGTCGGTTGCGCCGATCTTCACG
>JBGTLJ010000537.1:0-8000 GCA_041744175.1 Oceaniglobus sp.
GACGCCGGTGAACGCCAGCGAGCCGTGCAGCGATCCGCGCACCCCGTGCGCTGTGAATGCCATCCCGCGAAGTTGGTCGAGAAACCGTGCCGCCGCCACCATCGGCCCCATCGTGTGGGATGACGAGGGCCCGATGCCGACCTTGAACATGTCGAAGACGGATAGAAACATGTGCGGACCTGTCTCGCGAATTGGATCTGCGCCCGGTCTGGCACATGCGCGGCACGGTTGCACCCGTCAAACGCCGGAAGAGTTGCCCTGTGCCTCGCGCAACGGTGAAAGTGCCCGGTTTTCGACCGTGATCCGGTGCCGGAGCATGGCGGCGTTGAGAAGGGTGAAAACGATGGCGACGATCCACAGTTCCAGCACCACGGGCGCCACGATGATCTCTGCCACGACCAGGGCATAGTTCGGGTGCGGCATGAACCGGAACGGACCGCGTGCCACGAGCGGTGCGTCCAGAACGATGATCCGGGTCGTCCAGCGGTCGCCAAGCGAGGCGAGGATCCAGAGACGCAGCACCTGCAGGAGGAAGAAGATCGCCAGCAAGGGAAGCAATACGGGATTGTCCCAGCCGAAGACCACCATCGCCGCGATCCAGGCGCTGTGCATCGCGACCATCACCGGATAGTGGCCCGCCCCGTGTTCGACCGCGCCGCGCGCCATCAGGCGGGACGTGTTGCGCCGGGCCAGCACCAGTTCGCCCAGTCGCTGGACGATGACGACCCCGAGAAACCAGAGCGCGCCGGTCATGGCAGGCGGATCGGCAGGAACGATCCGGTAAAGCCGGGGCCAAGGGCGGCCATCATCATCTGTCCGGTTCCGCCCGCTGCGATGACCCTTTCGAGAACGAACAGCACGGTGGGCGCCGACATGTTGCCCGCCGCGCGCAGGGTATCGCGTTCATGGTTCATCGTGCCCGGCGCAAGGTCGAGCGCGGGTTCAAGCGCCTCGATCACCTTGGTCCCGCCGGGGTGCGCGACGACGCGGGTCAGATCGACATGGCGCAGACCGCACCTGTCCAGGGCAGCGTCGAATGCGGTGCGGAAATGGTCGGTGACGAACTGCGGGATCGAGCGGTCGAAGATCACGCTGAGACCGTCGTCCTCAACCGCCCATCCCATGATGTCCAGCGTTCCGGGCCAGCGATGTTCGGTTCCCCTGCCCAGTTCGGGCGCGGTGTCCGGGGCGTCGGTGCAGAGCACTGCGGCGGCCGCTCCGTCACCGAACAGGACGGTCGCGATGATGTCGGCCTTGCGCAGCCGGTCCGAACGGAACGACAGCGTGCAGGTTTCCACGACCACCAGCAGCACGATGCTGCCGGGATCGGCGGCGGCAAGGGCACGTGCGGTGGCAAGGCCCGTCACGCCCCCTGCGCATCCAAGGCCGAACACCGGCACACGGCGCATGTCGGGCCGGAACCCCATGTCGTCGGCCACCTGCGCCTCAAGCGTCGGTGTCGCCAGCCCTGTCGAACTGACGGTCACGGCGCAATCGACCTGATCCGCGTTCAGGCCGGCACGATCCAGCGCGCCCTCGGCGGCCTCACGGAACAGATCGCGGGCACCGCGAAGATAGAGCGCGTTGCGCTCCGGCCAGCTTCGCGGTTCGGCGAACCACTCGAGCGGGGCGACGGAATAGCGGCAGTCCACGCCTGCAGTCTCGAACGCGGGAACCAGCCGTTCAAACTGCGGGAACTTCGGAGCGAGAAGACGGCGTGCCTCGCTCAGAACGGTGGTTTGTGGCAGGGCATGGGGAGGCAGGGCAGTGGCGAGCGACCTGAGGCGAACTGTTGACATTTTTTACTTTTCATTGAGCGCGACCGCGCGATGGCGGACAACACCGGTCGCGTATTGCTGTTCCCCGGTGCGATGCTGCGCCGCATTACCTCTCGCCGCCCCACATCCGGCTGGATATAGTCCCTGGCGAACCGTTGTCCCGGAGACCCTGCAATGAACGGCCACCTGTCGCCCATCGACACCGCGAAATTTGTTGCAGCAAAGCGTGCCTGCGAACTGATAGAGGACGGGATGCGCGTCGGTCTCGGCACCGGAAGCACCGCCGCCTGGCTTGTGCGCTGTCTGGGCGACATGGTGCGCGACGATGGCCTGAAGGTCCGCGCCGTCCCGACCAGCAGCCAGACGGCCGATCTGGCCCGCAAGGCGGGGATAGAGGTGGTGACGCTGGACGAGGCCGGGTGGCTGGACATCACGATCGACGGTGCGGACGAATTCGACGGCGCGCTGAACCTCATCAAGGGCGGGGGCGGCGCGCTTTTGCATGAAAAGATCGTGGCCATGGCCAGCGACCGGATGGTGGTGATCGCGGATCGATCCAAGCAGGTCGATACGCTGGGCGCGTTTCCCCTCCCCATTGAGGTGATCGCATTCGGCTGGCAAGTCACCAGATCGCTTGTCGAGGACGCGCTGAGTGGATTGGACGTTCTGGGTGAGACCGCCGAAAGACGCATGGTCGGCGATGCCCCGTTCGTGACGGACGAGGGCAATTTCATCCTCGATCTGCATCTCAAAAGGATCGGCGATGCCCGGCAGATGGCGATGCTGCTGAACCAGTTCCCCGGCGTCGTCGAGAACGGTCTTTTCATCGACATCTGCGACATGGCGGTGATCGGCTACGGCGATGGCCGGGTTGAGATCAGGGACGCTGAAACCGGCACGATTCTGGAAGAACGGATCGAACTTGCGGACAGCGACAATCTGTTCGGCGATCTTTCTGGCTGAGGTCCGGGTCGGGGCCGGGCGCAGCGAGAGCCGCGGGCATGCCGCGCGCCGGGCGGACCCCGATATTGCCTCCGGTCGCGATCGTCCAGCCGCTTCTGATCTCAGTGTTTGCGGGTGGGGCGCCCAAGCCGACGGACCGGTTCCGTGTGTCCCGTCATATCGGGCCGGTATTGGCTGGCGATGTGCGTCCGCAGGGGCGGCAAAGGTTGGCGCCGCGGGTTTTATGGGAGCAGATCTCACCATAGAATTTTATCCCGCAGTGCCGGGACCGAGCGAAGCAGGTGAGGCGTTTTTTACGCGTCCGCAGGGGTCCATAATCCTGCCTGCCCGCTTGCGAGACCACGGGGGAACGCTGGGCCGGGTCGCGCCCATGTGCCGCGCTTCTTGGCTGGCGAGGCTCTGGCCATCCCGCGCTGCTTGTGGAATACCCGGGCGCGCGCAGCACAGGACGGCGATCCATGGATTTCGACTATGACCTTTTCGTGATCGGAGGCGGCTCTGGCGGGGTGCGCGCGGCGCGGATCGCTGCATCCGAAGGCGGCGCGAAGGTGGCGCTGGCCGAAGAGTACCGGATGGGTGGCACCTGCGTGATCCGCGGGTGCGTTCCGAAAAAGCTGATGGTCTTTGCCAGCGGGTTCCGCCAGCTTGTCGAGGATGCAAAGGCGTACGGCTGGACCGTGGCCGAGGGCGGGTTCGACTGGGGCACGTTCCGTCCCCACCTGCACGCCGAGCTTGACCGCCTGGAGGCGGCCTATCGCAGCAACGCCGAAAAGGCCGGCGTGACGATTTTCGACAGCCGGGCGGTTCTGGACGACGCACATACCGTGCGTCTGGCCGACGATCGGACCGTCACCGCCAAGCACATACTGGTTGCGACCGGGGGGCATCCGTTCGTGCCTGACTTTCCGGGGTGCGAGCTTGCGATCACCAGCAACGACATTTTCCTGATGGATGCGTTGCCGAAATCGATCCTGATCGTTGGCGGCGGCTACATCGCCTGCGAATTCGCCTGCATCCTGAACGGTATGGGGGTCGATGTGACGCAATTCTATCGTGGTGCGCAGATCCTGAACGGGTTCGACGAAGAGGTGCGCGGCCATATCGGCGAGCTGATCACGGAGAGCGGCGTCGCGCTGCATCTGGGCTGCGATGTCATCGAGATGGAGCGCGAGGACGAGGGCATCTTCGTGCGCGCCACCAATGGCAAGAACCGGCATTACGATGCGGTGCTCTATGCCACCGGGCGCAATCCGAACACCGGCGGGATGGGTCTTGAAGAGATCGGCGTCAAGCTGGGTCGCAAGGGCGAGATTGTCGTGGACGAGTGGTCGCAATCGAGCGTGCCGTCGATATACGCCGTCGGGGACGTGACCGACCGGATTGCGCTGACGCCGGTGGCGATCCGCGAAGGCCATGCCTTTGCGGACACGGTGTTCGGTGGCAAGGAGACCAAGGCCGATCACCACCTCGTTCCCGGCGCGGTGTTCACCCAGCCCGAATACGGCTATGTCGGGATGTCCGAGGAAGAGGCGCGCAAGGATCACAGCATCGAGGTCTACTGCACCGCGTTCCGGCCCATGCGCAACGCCTTCATAGGGCGCGAGGAACGGGTGCTGTTCAAGCTGATCGTCGATGCCGACGACCGCCGCGTGCTTGGGTGCCATATCGTCGCGGACGGCGCGGCCGAGCTGATCCAGCTGGCGGCGGTCGCCGTGCGCATGGGGGCGACGAAAGAGGATTTCGACCGCACCGTGGCGGTGCATCCGACGATTGCGGAAGAAATGGTGACGATGCGCAAACCCGTGCGCAAAGGTTGATCCCGGCGCGAAAATGCACAGTTAGACCTTTAGGCACGACTGACGGCGAACAAAGAAGATACTGACCAACAAGAGGAAAGAACCTGGATGGCCAGCAACAATGGCGGACCCTGGGGCGGTGGCTCTGGCGGAGACGGCGGCGGCAACAAGAACGGAGATGACCGGCGACCCGGCAGGCGGCGGCCCGGCGGCGACGGACCGCAGATCCCCGAGATCGAGGAGATCATGCGGAAGGGCCAGGAGCAGTTGCGCGTTCTGATGGGCGGGCGCGGTGGCCGCAACAAGGGGACGGGCGGCTCCGGCGGGCCCGGTCTCAGCCGGGGCACCATCGGCGTGGCGGCGGTGGCGCTCTTGGCGCTCTGGGTCTTTGCCAGCTTTTATACCGTGCGGCCCGAGGAACAGTCGGTCGAGCTTTTCCTCGGCGAATACTCCTCGACAGGGGGTCCGGGTCTGAATTTTGCGCCCTGGCCCTTTGTGACGGCCGAGGTGCTGCCGGTCACCCGCGAGCAGATCGAGGAGATCGGCGTCGGAGGCGTCGGAAGCGATCAAGGCCTGATGCTGACCACCGACGAGAATATCGTCGATATCGACTTCGAGGTGGTGTGGAACATCAGCGATCCGGCAATGTTCCTTTTCAACCTGCGCGATGCACGCCAGACCATCCGTGCGGTTTCTGAATCGGCCATGCGAGAGGTGATCGCCCGCAGCGAGCTTGCGCCGATCCTGAACCGCGACCGCGACCTGATCGCCGTTACCGTGCAGGAATTGATTCAGACCACGTTGGACAGCTACGATTCAGGGGTCAACGTCGTGCGTCTCAACCTCGATAAGGCCGACCCGCCACGCGAGGTGATCGATGCGTTCCGCGAGGTGCAGGCCGCCGAGCAGACACGTGACACGCTTCAGCGTCAGGCCGATGCCTATGCCAACCAGGCGGTGGCGGGAGCACGCGGTCAATCTGCCCAGATACTGGAAGAGGCCGAGGCGTATCGCGCGCAGGTCGTCAATGAGGCCGAGGGTGAGGCAAGCCGCTTTTCCGCCGTTCTGGAGGAATACGTGAAGGCACCCGAAGTGACCCGCAAGCGCCTGTATCTTGAAACCATGGCAGAGGTGCTGGGCCGCGTTGACAAGATCATCCTTGACGGCAACGGCGGGGCCGGCGGACAGGGTGTCGTGCCCTATCTGCCGCTGAACGAACTTCGCCGCAACAGCGGCGGCAACACCAACACCAACACCAACACCAACACCAACGCTGCAACCACGGGGGCATCAAACTGATGAACAGATCAACCATCATCATCGTCGGCATCGTCGTGATCGGCTTTCTGGTCGTGTCTTCGGTGTTCATCGTGGACGAGCGCGAAAAAGCTCTGGTGCTTCAGTTCGGCCAGATCAAGGCCGTAAAGGAAGAGCCCGGCATTGCGTTCAAGATCCCGCTGATCCAGGACGTCGTGCGCTATGACGACCGGATCCTCAGTATCGACACGGATCCGATCGAGGTCACGCCAAGCGACGATCGCCGTCTGGTCGTCGATGCTTTTGCCCGGTATCGGATTTCAGATGTGGTGCAGTTTCGCCAGGCCGTCGGCCTTGGTGGAGAGGCGGCCGCGGAAAGCCGTCTGGAAAGCATCCTGAACCCGCAGATCCGTGCTGTCCTGGGTTCTGAAGGTGTCACGTCCAACACCATTCTGTCCGCCGACCGGGCCGGGCTTATGGCGCGCATCACCGCCCAGGCACGGACCCGCGCGGCTCCGCTGGGGCTTGAGGTGATCGATGTGCGGCTGAAGCAGACGGCGCTGCCCGAGCAGAACCTCGATTCGACCTTTGCGCGGATGCGGGCCGAGCGCGAGCGTGAGGCTGCGGACGAGATCGCACGCGGCGAGGAAGCGGCACAGCGGGTGCGTGCCGCGGCCGACCGTACCGTTGTCGAACTGGTGTCGGAATCCACGCGGGATGCCGAAATCACCCGCGGTGAGGCGGATGCGCAGCGCAACGGCATCTTCGCCGGAGCCTTCGGGGCGGACGAGGAGTTCTTCGAATTCTATCGTTCTCTCACGGCCTACCAGAGGTCGCTTCAGGGCAACAATTCGACCCTTGTGCTGTCGCCCGACAGCGAATTCTTCGAATATCTGAAATCCGACCAGCCGCGGGGCGCCGATCAGTGATCGAAATGGTGGGTCGCCCGTCGGCCGGATCTCGCAACATAGGGGGCAGGTGTCCGCCCCGACGCAGCAGGTCGCGTCGGGTCATGTCAAGCGACACGCCATAGCCAACGCACAATCCGGCTTATCCTCGACCGAGATGTCATCGGGGCCCGGATTTCGGCGCCGTCGGGAGCCCGATTCCATGATACACGTTGCAGCTGAGTTTCGGATCTGGAAATGCGGGCGCATCTGATACGAGTATGTCCGGGTTCTTTGGAAAGAGGAAAGGCGGTTCCTTGTCCGGGTCATGGCCCATCTCGACCGTAAGAGCGGCATCGTTGCGCCCGACACAGTAATCCGGTGGACCGGGAACAACTCGTGCGATCCTGCAATCGAACGTGTCGCCTGCTGGGGCGGAGTGACGGCAAAGGCAACCATGCCGACTGTCATGGGAACCGCATTGATCGTATTTTCTGTCTTGGCTTGATGGGTACCCGTCGGGCGTGACCGCTCAGGCAGCTTTGTCAAAGTCGAACGGCGGGTCGATGCCGCAATCCTTGGCGAGTGTCGCCAGATCACGCCGCAGCGCGGTGGAAAGGTCCAGACCTTTGGCGCGGCGTCCTTCGGCAAAGGCTGTCTTGCCATCGCCGGGGAGACGCACCGGACTGTGGCCGGGCAAGGGGTCAGAGGCGCGGATTTCATCAAATGCCCGCGCGGCCCGCGCGGCAAAGTCGTCACCCATGCCGAAGGCCGCAATATTCAGCGCCATGACGAATTGGCCGGTGTTGGTCTCGCTGCCGGTGTCCGAGGTAAAGTCCACCACGTCCGATCCGAAGGCGGCCCCGTTCAGCACGCCGGCCAGCAGGCCGATGGCCACCGAGAGGCCAAATCCCTTGGGCCCGCCGATGGGCAGCAGGAAGCCGTCGCCACGTTTGGCGGGGTCGGTCAACGGCTTGCCGTCGCGCCCGACCATCCAGCCTTCGGGCATCGTCTCGCCCCTTTGTGCCAGCATCTTGATCTTGCCCATCGCCGCCACCGTGCTCGCCATGTCGAGCAGGAAGGGGTCGTCACCGCCGCCAGGCGCGGAAATGGCGATGGGGTTGGTGCCCAGCAAGAGATCGGTCCCGCCAAAAGGCGTTACGTGATTGGCGCTGCCGACGGCGGCGGCCATGCCGATCATCCCGTTCTGCGCCTGCGGGCGGACGTAGAGCGCAAGCGGACCCGCATGATTGCCGCGCCGCACGCCGACCCAGCCGATGCCGGCACTGCGAGCCTTCTCGATCGCGAGGTCGCGCGCC
>JBGTLJ010000538.1:0-24212 GCA_041744175.1 Oceaniglobus sp.
ACGGAATCGATCATGTCGCCACGGGCCATACGCTGGACGACCAGGCCGAAACCCTGCTGCTGCGGCTGGCGCGCGGATCGGGCGTCGACGGTTTGGCGGGCATGGAGTCCTGCACGAATGGCATGCCGTGCTGGATCCGCCCGCTGCTGGGGCAGCGTCGCCGCGCGCTGCGCGACTGGCTTTCCCGGCAGGGGATTGCCTGGGCCGACGATCCGGGCAACGAGGATCCGCGATTTGACCGCATCCGCGCGCGTCAGATGCAGCACCTCCTGTCGGATCTGGGTCTCACCGTCGACCGCCTCGCCACCATGGCAGATCACATGCGCAACGCGCGCACGGTGTTGCGCGCCGACACCCGTGCACTGGCCGACCGCATCGTTGTCCGCGATGGCGGCGATCTGATCATCCACCGCCCGGGGTTCGACGCAGCCTTCCCGTCCCTGCAAAACCGGCTGTTGTCTGCTGCCGTCATGTGGATCTCCGGCGCCCGCTATCGGCCGCGCTATGACGCGCTCATCCGTTTTGCCCTCGCCGAGGTCGGCACCCTTGGCGGCGTGCTGAAACGCGGCGATGACCACCAGATCCGCCTGACCCGGGAACATGCGGCCGTAAAGGAACAGCGCGCGCCCACCCACGCCCTCTGGGATGGTCGCTGGCATCTGGCGGGACCGCACGATCCGGCCCTGCACATCGCCGCGCTTGGCGGTATCGGCCTGCGACATTGCCCGGGCTGGCGCGCCACGGTTCTGCCGCGCGACACACTCGTCGCGAGCCCCGCCATCTGGCGCGATGATACCCTGATTGCGGCCCCCCTTGCCGGGCTAGCCAATGGATGGACAGCCAACCTGTCGGAACACCGCGACGATTTCGCCGAGTTTCTGTTATCGCATTGAACAAATCGTCATGTTCTCTATCTTAGTGATAACCGTCGCACTGGCGACGATCCGACCGTTGCGGGAGAGCTTCATTGGGTAATGCGCGAAATCTGGCTTTCTGGGCCGTCCTGATCCTTCTTGTGGTCGCCCTGTTCAACCTCTTTTCGGGGGGGCAGTCCTCGATCAACTCACGCTCGATCAGCTATTCCGAGTTTATCGAGGCGGTGGAGGGCGGCAACGTATCTGCCGTCACGCTGGATGGCGAACGGGTGATGTTCCGCGGTGCCGACGGCAACGATTACGTCACGATCCGCCCCGACAATGGCGATGCTCTGACCCAGCAGCTGATCAACAACAATGTCACCGTAAACGCCAAGCCCCAGGAACAGTCGGGATTCACCACGTTGCTGATGACCTTCCTGCCGTTCCTTCTGCTTATCGGCGTCTGGATCTATTTCATGAACCGCATGCAGGGCGGCGGCAAGGGCGGTGCCATGGGCTTCGGCAAATCGCGCGCCAAGCTGCTGACCGAAAAGCATGGTCGCGTGACATTCGATGATGTGGCGGGCATAGACGAGGCCAAGGAAGAGCTTGAGGAAATCGTTGAATTCCTGCGCAATCCGCAGAAATTCTCGCGCCTCGGCGGCAAGATCCCCAAGGGCGCCCTGCTCGTCGGTCCGCCGGGGACAGGCAAGACGCTGCTTGCCCGCGCCATCGCGGGTGAGGCCGGCGTTCCATTCTTCACCATCTCGGGGTCGGATTTCGTGGAAATGTTCGTTGGTGTCGGTGCGTCCCGGGTGCGCGACATGTTCGAGCAGGCCAAGAAAAACGCTCCCTGCATCGTGTTCATCGACGAGATCGACGCCGTCGGCCGGTCGCGCGGTGTCGGCTATGGCGGCGGTAACGACGAACGCGAGCAGACCCTGAACCAGCTTCTGGTGGAAATGGATGGGTTCGAGGCGAATGAGGGCATCATCATCGTAGCCGCCACCAACCGCCCCGATGTGCTTGACCCCGCGCTGCTTCGGCCGGGCCGTTTCGATCGCCAGGTGCAAGTCCCCAACCCCGACATCAAGGGCCGCGAGAAGATTCTTGGCGTCCATGCCCGCAAAGTCCCGCTTGGCCCCGATGTGGACCTGCGCATCATTGCGCGTGGCTGCCCCGGATTTTCCGGAGCCGACCTCGCGAACTTGGTGAACGAAGCTGCGCTGACCGCCGCCCGCGTTGGCCGCCGGTTCGTGGTGATGGAGGATTTCTAGAACGACAAGGACAAGGTGATGATGGGCGCCGAACGCCGCTCCATGGTCATGTCAGAGGATGAGAAGAAACTGACCGCCTACCATGAGGCGGGCCATGCCATCGTTGGCCTCAACGTTCCGCAGCACGATCCGATCCACAAGGCCACCATCATCCCGCGCGGCCGCGCGCTGGGTCTGGTCCTGTCGCTGCCCGAACGCGATCAGCTGTCGGTCAGCTGGACCAAGTACACGTCAAAGATTGCAATGGCGATGGGCGGCCGGGTTGCCGAAGAACTGGTTTTCGGCAAGGAAAACGTGACCTCGGGCGCGGCGTCGGACATCCAGCAGGTCAGCCGGATCGCCCGCGCCATGGTCACGCAGTTCGGTTATGCCGAAGAGCTGGGCTATGTCGATTACGCCAACGAACAGCAGTCCCACCTTGGGCCCTATGGCGGCGGCACGACCCACTCGGCGGACACCCAGAAGATCATCGACGACAAGGTGCGCGAGATCATCGACACCGGGTACGACACCGCCAAGAGGATCCTGACGGAAAAGAAGGACGATCTGGAACGTCTTGCAAAGGGCTTGCTGGAGTACGAAACACTGACCGGTCCCGAGATCATGAAGGTGGTCAACGGCGAGCCTCTGACCCGTGGCGATGATGACAATCGACCTGATCAGGGCAACACTCCGTCGCTGACCGCGGTGCCCAAAACCAAAAGGCCCAAGCCCGAACCGGGGATGGAGCCTGAACCAACCGTCTAATCGCAGGCTGCCAGTTGGCAGACCCGGATCCCGGAGCCTTTGACAGGCCCCGGGATCTTTGCGTATGATTTGCATCGGTCTGCTTGCGCATGTCTCATCTTGGAAACACGTCGACAGCATTTGTCGCAACAATGCCTCCTGCGCGACCTTCGCCGCGCCACCGGTTTCCGGAAATTTCCGTTGTTCCGACACCGCCCCTCATTCCTGTTCCGCCGCGATCTCGCGATCTCAACAGCCAAGGAAACCTCCCATGCCCGCACTGATCGCCACAGCCCACAGTGCCACCGTCACCTGGCTTGGCTATGTGCCCCACCGCGACGCGGCCGCCATTGAAACCCGACCACTGGATCAGATGCCGCTCTCCTGGGGTGGATACCAGGACGATTGCCACAGCGGCGTAACACGGCCCTCCTGTTCGCGTGTCACCACGCAGCATGCCCGCAACACCGAAATCCGCAACGTCCGTCAGCTCTCCATCGTCAGCGCGGCGGAACTGGCGATGATCGCGGCAGATCTGGATCTGGAACATATCGATCCGCGCTGGATGGGCGCGTCGTTGGTGCTTGACGGGATCGCCGATTTCACTCACGTGCCGCCCGGCAGCCGACTGCAGGCCCCCGACGGCACCACGCTGACCGTCGACATGCAGAACATGCCGTGCCAGTTTCCTGCCCGGACCATCGATCTGGCCCATCCGGGGCAGGGCAAGGGGTTCAAGGCCGCGGCAGAGGGGCGGCGCGGAGTCACCGCCTGGGTCGAACGGCCGGGAACCCTGCGGCTTGGCGACCGGATCACCCTGCACATTCCCGCCCAGCGTCCTTGGTCGACCGGCTAAGCCGACACGCCAGTGGTGGGGCAGCGCGCGACGGGTCGCAATCCCATCCGGATCGTCGGCTTCCCAAGGCGGCACCCCAGGAGCGGTACCCGCGCCCGGCGTCTTCCGGACTTTCGGGTAACTCTGGCGCTTCCACCGCGCGGAAGGTCGCAATATCCCTCCTGCCGGACTGCGGCTAGAGATAGGTACGGAGCAAGAGCGGCGCAGAAGGGACAGCACCATGGCACCAAAATCCGACATCGAAATTGCCCGAGCTGCCAGCAAGAGCCCGATCCAGGAGATTGGCGCAAAGCTTGGCATCGGCAGCGACGACCTGCTCCCATACGGTCACGACAAGGCCAAGGTCAGCCAGAGCTTCATCAATTCGGTTCAGGGCAACGTCAATGGCAAGCTGATCCTGGTCACGGCGATCAACCCGACCCCGGCGGGCGAGGGCAAGACGACGACGACCGTGGGCCTTGGCGACGGTCTGAACGCCATTGGCAAGAAGACCGCCGTGTGCATCCGCGAGGCCAGCTTGGGCCCGAACTTCGGGATGAAGGGTGGTGCGGCCGGCGGCGGCTATGCCCAGATCGTCCCGATGGAAGAGATGAACCTGCACTTCACCGGCGATTTCCATGCCATCACATCGGCCCACAACCTTCTGAGCGCGATGATCGACAATTCGATCTATTGGGGCAATCCTCTTGATATCGACACTCGTCGCGTCGTGTGGCGCCGGGTGCTTGACATGAACGACCGCGCCCTGCGCCAGATCACCGCGTCGCTCGGCGGTGTCGCCAACGGTTTCCCGCGTGAGGCCGGGTTCGACATTACCGTCGCGTCCGAAGTGATGGCGATCCTCTGCCTCGCCAAGGATCTCAGGGATCTGGAAAAGCGCCTTGGCGACATGATCGTTGCCTATTCCCGCGACCGCGAGCCGGTCTATTGCCGCGACATCAAGGCCGATGGCGCGATGACCGTGCTGCTGAAGGACGCGATGCAGCCCAATCTGGTGCAGACGCTCGAGAACAACCCTGCCTTCGTTCATGGCGGCCCCTTCGCCAACATCGCCCACGGCTGCAATTCCGTCATCGCCACCACCACGGCACTGAAACTGGCCGATTACGTGGTCACGGAAGCCGGGTTCGGTGCAGACCTCGGCGCCGAGAAATTCATGAACATCAAATGCCGCAAGGCGGGCCTCGCGCCGTCATGTGTCGTTCTTGTGGCAACCGTGCGCGCGATGAAGATGAACGGCGGCGTTGCAAAGGCCGACCTCGGCAGCGAAAATGTCGACGCCGTGAACAGTGGCTGCGCCAACCTCGGCCGCCATCTGGAAAACATCAAGTGCTTCGGAGTGCCTGTCGTCGTTGCGATCAACCACTTCGTCACCGACACGGATGCCGAAGTGCAGGCCGTCAAGGATTTCGTCGCCACCCAGGGGTCTGAGGCGATCCTGTGCAAACACTGGGCGATGGGGTCGGAAGGCACCCGCGATCTGGCCGCCCGCGTCGTCGAACTGGCCGAAACCGAGTCAGATTTCGCCCCGATCTATCCCGACGACATGTCGCTGGCCGAAAAGATCGAAACCATTGCCACCAGGATCTATCGCGCCGACGGAGTGGTGATCGATGGCAAGATCCGCAAGCAGCTTGAGGAATGGGAACAACAGGGCTATGGCCACCTGCCGGTGTGCATGGCCAAGACCCAGTACAGCTTTACCACCGACCCCGAAGCGCGGGGCGCGCCCACCGGGTTTACGATCCCGGTCCGCGAGGTGCGTTTGTCGGCGGGGGCCGGTTTCGTCGTCGCCATCTGCGGCGAGATCATGACGATGCCGGGCCTGCCGCGCACCCCGTCCGCCGACACGATCCGTCTGAACGACGAAGGCCAGATTGAGGGTCTGTTCTAGGTTGCGCCAGAAGGAACGTGATCCCATCGTTCATCTGCAGGATGGGGTCGCATTCCATCTTCCGCGCACGGTGAAGGCCCCCTCAAAGCAATGGAAATTGCAGCTTCGACACGTAATTCATACGGAAAGAATACATCACATGACGGCCCAGATCATCGACGGCAAAGCCTTCGCCGCCCGCGTCCGCGCCCGCGTTGCGGATCATGTCACCCGGCTGAAATCCGACCACGGCATCACACCCGGTCTTGCTGTCGTCCTGGTGGGCGAAGACCCCGCCTCGCAGGTCTATGTCCGCTCGAAAGGCAAGATGACCCTTGAGGTCGGGATGGCAAGCTTTGAGCACAGGCTGGACCCCGACACCGACGAACGGACGCTTTTGAACCTTGTCGAAAAACTGAACTCCGATCCAGAGGTGCACGGAATCCTGGTTCAGCTGCCTCTGCCGGGGCATCTTGATTCCGACCTCGTTATCAATGCGATCGACCCTTCCAAGGATGTCGATGGCTTTCATATTTCCAACGTCGGGCTGCTGGGAACGGGCCAGAAATCCATGGTTCCGTGCACTCCGCTCGGTTCTCTGATGATGTTGCGCGACCATCTCGGATCGCTTTCGGGGATGAATGCGGTGGTGATCGGGCGCAGCAACATCGTCGGCAAACCGATGGCGCAACTGTTGCTGAACGACAGCTGCACTGTCACGATCTGTCATAGCAAGACCAGGGACTTGCAAGGCGTGGTGTCCCAGGCCGATATCGTTGTCGCCGCAGTGGGCCGTCCGCAGATGGTGCCCGGCGACTGGATCAAACCAGGCGCCACGGTCATCGACGTGGGCATCAACCGGATCACCGACGGCGACAAGACGCGGCTTGTGGGCGATGTCGATTTCGCCTCCTGTGCAAAGGTGGCGGGTGCGATCACCCCGGTCCCCGGCGGGGTCGGGCCGATGACCATCGCGTGCCTGCTTGCCAACACCGTCACCGCCTGCTGCCGTGCCAACGGGCTTGCCGAGCCGGAGGGGCTGACAGCCTGACACGATGGGCTAGTTCTGATAAAAGATGGGCTAGTTCTGATAAAAGCTAGCAAAGGAGACACCGGGATGCCCAAATCCTACGCCGGACGCGACATCGAGATCACTTTCGATTCGCAGCTTTGCATCCATGCGCGAAACTGTGTTCTGGGACAGAGTGAAGTCTTCGATCCCCATGCGCGGCCCTGGATCTCGCCCGATGCGGCCGCCGCCGAAGAGATTGCAGCCACCGTACGCACTTGCCCATCCGGCGCCCTGACGTTCAGGCGGCTTGACGGTGGACCCGGGGAACAGGTGCCCGGTTTGAACCGTATCCGCGTTCTGGAAAACGGTCCTCTCGCCGTGACGGGCAACCTCGACGTTGCGGGCGCACCGGCGATCCGTGCGGTTCTCTGTCGCTGCGGCGCGTCCGGCAACATGCCCCATTGCGACGGAAGCCACGAAAAATCCGGCTTCAGAGCCACCGGAGAGCCGACGCCGGAAATGGAAGACAACGAATTGAACGATACAAGGCGCTCGCTGACGCTGACGCCCAGAGAAAACGGTCCTATCGTCGCGGTAGGGCCGGTCGAAGTTGTCACAGGCACCGGTCACCGCATCGTGCGCGGCGAAAAGCACCCGATGTGTCGTTGTGGACGGTCATCGAACAAACCGTTCTGCGACGGCAGTCACAACGCCTTCAAGGCCGGCTAGGCGCTTCGCTTCGCCGTCTTACGACGGTACATCGGCATTGGGCAGGCCCGCGTACCCGTGAGAACCGCCAGTGCATCGGGCGCCATCAATCCGGCAAGCACGGGATCATCGCACGCCAGACCGCCAGTGTATGTGCCAAAAGCCGGCAGTATCGTCCGCGTCCCGTCGATCAGAAAACAGCGCCGCGTCACCTGCCGCCCACCCAGAGACACGGTTGCCTTTGGATGATAATGCCCTGAAATCTCGAACATTTCCATGCTGGCGACATGGCGAAAGACAATCCCTGCGAGCGTCATCGCACCAAGGTGCCGCCCGCCCAGGTCAACGGGACCGGGGTCAT
The DNA here is from genome assembly GCA_041744175.1 of Oceaniglobus sp. Classification (GTDB taxonomy): domain Bacteria; phylum Pseudomonadota; class Alphaproteobacteria; order Rhodobacterales; family Rhodobacteraceae; genus Oceaniglobus. The sequence continues at coordinate 7,671 of JBGTLJ010000538.1, forward strand.
GGTTGCCTTCGATCCAGATCCAGTCACGACCGGCCATCAGGCGTTGCAGCCATAGCCGTTCTTGATCGGGCAGGGCGGCTCCAGCGCCGAGATCGTCGAAACTGTCGCCCAGACAGATCACGGTGCGTGCCGCGGTCGCCCGAAGCTCGTTTTCCAGTCGGCAAAGCGTTTCTCTGGTGTCGTAGGGGGGCAGCAGCGTTCCGCCCAAACGGGCAATGCGTTCGGCTTTTCCAAAATGCAGGTCCGACACGCACAGCAGACCTTGTTCGGGCCAGTGCAAGGTTCCGGTCGGCCGCGCATGCAATCGGGCATTGCCGAAGGTGAAGGCGAAAGAGTTCATGCTCTGTTCGATGCCCCAAGTTGTCGCCGGGATCAATCTCTCAATATCCGACACGCCACTTTGGCCGCGCCTCGACCTCTGCGATGCCGGCATCGGCCATCAGCGCATCGGTTGCCTCGGACAGCAGCCGTTCGGTTGCCGCACCCTTGATCGGCACCCGCCCCATTTCCAGGAACAGCGGCGCCGACAACGGGCTGAGCGTTTGCAATCGGCGCAGGTCTATCCGACCGGCTGTGCGCGCCAGCATCTCTTCGATCCGTCCGAAATCAACAAGCCCCTTCAGCGCCTCTTCGCGGGTGATCTGCAACAGCACGTGATCGGGATCGTATTTCGACAGAGTGTCATAGAGAATATCGGATGAAAACGTCGCCTGCCGCCCTGATTTCCGCTGCCCCTGCATCGTCCGGTCAATCAGGCCAGAGATCACGGCGCTGGCCCTGAATGTGCGTTTCATGACCGCGTTGCCCGCAAGCCATGTTTCGAAACCCGCCCTTAGGTTTGCGGCGTCGAACAGCGCCGCGGGATCTTGCAGCGGGTTCAATCCCCACGCCATCATCGCATAGTCCGTGGCGACGAATCCAAGCGGGTCGAGACCCAGCTCCTCCATCCGATGCGTCGTCAAGAGGCCCAGCGTCTGCATCGCGTTGCGTCCGGCGAAACCATAGATCACGGCGTGCTCGCGTCCCTTGTAGGGGAAGGATTCGATCAACAGGCGGTCGGGCTCGGGCAGTTGCGACCTCTCGCGTTGCAGGTCCAGCCAGGCGCGCGTGTGAGCCGGCAGTTCGGGCCAGTCACCTTGGCCAAACATGCGCAGGATGCGGTGCGACAGTTGCGTCGATGTGGCAAACTTCGTGCCCATGAATGTCGCGATGCGCGGCGGCTTGTCGGCGCGGCGTGTCACCTCGACCGTCATGTCGCGCAGGTTTTCATAGCGCACAACCTGCCCGCCGATCAGGAACGTGTCGCCGGGCGTCAGGGTGGCGGCGAACCCTTCTTCCACCTCGCCCAGCGGCTGACCTCCCATCCGGTTCTTCATCCGCACCTTCAGTGTGTCGGTATCCTGGATGGTGCCGATGTTCATGCGGATCTGGCGTGCGGTGCGCGGGTCGCGCAGGTGCCACAGGCCCCCTGTCTGCCTCAGCCTCTGCCAGCGATCATAGCTGCGCAGTGCATAGCCGCCGGTGGCGACGAAGTTCAGACAGTCGTCAAAGGCCGTGTGGGTCAGGGCTGCATAGGGACCCGCGGTCGTCACTTCGGCAAACAGGGCGTCGGCATCGAAAGGCCCTGCGCAGGCCGTGATCATGATCTGCTGGCACAACACGTCCCGCGGGCCGGGACCGCGCGGATCGCCGTCAAGATCGCGCGCCTTCACGGCGTCCAGCGCGGCGACGCATTCCACCACCTCGAACCGGTTGGCTGGCACCAGCAGCGCCTTGGACGGGGCGTTGTAGCGGTGGTTGGCGCGGCCGATCCGCTGCACCAACCGCTTGACGTTCTTCGGGGCGCCGATCTGGATCACCAGATCGACATCGCCCCAGTCGATCCCCAGGTCGAGCGATCCGGTGCAGACGATGGCGCGCAACTCGCCCGCCACCATCGCCGCCTCGACGTTTCGACGCTGGATCCGGTCAAGGCTGCCGTGGTGGATGCCGATGGCAAGGGCATCTTCGTTCGCCAGCCAGAGGTTGTGGAAGAAGATTTCGGCCTGGGCGCGGGTATTGTGAAAGATCAGCGTGGTGCGGTGCGCGCGGACCTGTTCAAGAACGGCGGGGATCGCATAGGCGGCGCCCCCCCCGGACCAGGGCGGCGGATCGTCGGTCTGCAACATCGCGATATTGGGGTCTGGGCCGGGATCGGCGAACAGGATCTCGCATGGGTCGGGATGCCGTGCGAGGAAATGGGCCATGGCGGCGGGATCCTCGATGGTCGCCGAAAGCCCTACGCGGTGCAGATCCGGAACCATGGTCTGCAACCGCGCCAGCGCCAGCATGAGCTGATCGCCCCGCTTGGAATCGGCCAGCGCGTGGATTTCGTCAACCACCACGCGCCGCAGCCCGGCGAACATCCGCGGCGCGTCCTCGAAGCTGAGCAGCAGCGCAAGAGATTCCGGCGTTGTCAGCAATATGTCGGGCGGGTCCGCCCGTTGCCGCCGCTTTTGGGTTTGCGTGGTGTCGCCGGTGCGGTCCTCGACACGGATCGGCAGGCCCATCTCCGCTATCGGGGTGCTGAGGTTGCGACGGATGTCGGCAGCCAGTGCTTTCAACGGCGAGATGTAGAGCGTGTGCAGCCCTGCGTGCATTCCATTGGCCAGATCGACCAGTGTGGGAAGAAACCCGGCCAGGGTCTTGCCGCCCCCCGTCGGCGCGATCAACAGCAGCGCCGGGTCCGGCGCCCGCTCCAGCATCGCGATCTGGTGGGCGTGGAGCGACCACCCGCGTCGGGTGAACCAGTCTTCGAACAGGGGGGGCAGGGCGGACATCGGGCCAGAATGACCGGAGCGAGGGCAAGGTCAAGCACCCTTAGGCGACGGAGTTCCGGTCCAATGCGATGACCACCGTAGGGGCATTCCCCTCTCGTTTCATCGCTCACATGTCCAAAGTCCGATAACATCATCGCACCCGACAAGGATCCGGCGTCTGATCCTGCAATTGCAACCGAAAGACGCGGATGGGACGTGCCCGCAGTGACCGCTACCGATGATTTGTGCGTTGGCGAACCTGACAATCCCGATACCTGCCGTCCCTCACCGGGCAGGTGGTCAGTTCACGATGTCCTCGTCGGCGACAAACATATTGGCCCAGGCGCGGTCCATGAGATCGGGTGTCATCTGGTTCGGGATCCCCTCGAATTCGCAGATCGAGATCATCTGATCGACAAGAAAGACCGGATGGTAATTTGCATACACGTTGTCGATGGTGGGATATTTCGTCTTCAGGAGATGCATCAATGTCCGTTCATCCAGCGGCATCTTCTTGCGCTTGGCCACCATGGCGAAAATTTTCAGGAAATCCGCCTGACTGGGACCGTCGATCCTGATCTTGTAGAAGATGCGCCGCAACGCTGCCTGATCGAAGATCTTGTTGGGATGGAAGTTGGTCGAAAAGATGACCAGGGTGTCGAATGGGGCCGTGAACTTTTCACCGGATTGCAGGGCGAGGATGTCGTGCCCCTCTTCAAGCGGTACGATCCAACGGTTGATCAGCGCCTGCGGCGGCTCGGCCTGGCGTCCGAGATCGTCGACGATGAACACCCCGCCCGATGATTTCAATTGTAGCGGTGCCTGATACGTCCGCGACACGGGATTGTAGACCAGATCGAGCATGTCAAGGGTCAGTTCACCCCCCGTCACGACAGTCGGCCGCAGACAGTGGACATAGCGGGTATCGAAACGGGTGACGCGGCGCAGGGCGTCGGGATCCTGCTCGGCCTCCTTGATACCGGTGTGCACGATCGGGTCATAGACCGTGATGACCTGACCCGAATATTCGATCGCGCGAGGGACGTAGATATTGTCGCCGATGGCATCGCGCACCCCGTTGGATATAGAGGACTTGCCGTTGCCGGGCGGGCCATACATGAGGATCGATCGCCCCGACCCGACAGCCGGACCCAGATTGTCCAGCAGATTCTTTGGCAGGATCAGGTGCCCCATTGCATCGGTCAGCTGGCTGCGCGTGATCTGGATGTTGCGGATCGACTGGCGTTTCACCTGTTCGGCATAGATCGAAAGGGGCACCGGCATCGCGCCGTAGTATTCCGACTGGCTGAGCGCTTCGATTGCCCGGTTCTTGCCGGTATCCGAAAGCGTGTACCCCATCTCTGATCCGGACGTCGCATGCAGCGTTCCCATCGCTTCGATCAACTTCTGACTGCGGGCCAGATCGATCAGTTCCTGTGTCACGTTGACGGGAAGACATATTACGCTGGCGATCCTGCTGACCTGTTCCAGGTTCATGCGGAACATCGTTTTCAACAGGATATCGCGCATCATCACCAGCGGCAGCTGCATCTGGTCCAGCGTCCGCGGCAGGGGTGGTGCCATGACGGCAGTGGTCGGCATGTTCATTGCGGTCCCTCGTCAGATACGTCTTTACCCGGTTTTCATCACGTCTTGGCATGATGGCCCATGCCGACGCGGCTTGTCGGTCTGGCAAAGCTTTATTGCCAAATGATGGAAAGAGGGTTGAGATGGGGCGACCAAATACCGCCGCACTTGCAGTTGCCGCGGTCATGGCAATCGCGGTCATGGGCGGTTTGGGCCTGGCGCGCGGCGGTCTCTACATGGACCGCTACGAAGGCGACGTTCTGCATTTGGCCGAAATCGTCATGCGCCTTGTACAGGGGCAGCGACCGCATGTCGATTTCATGACCCCCATCGGGCCCCTGGCGGCATGGCCGATCGCTGTGTTCGTGAAGGCGGGCCTTGGCATCGGCATGGCAGTGCATGCAGCACAGATTTCGGTGGCCCTGATCGTTGCGCTGCCGGCGGTCTGGGCGGGAAGAACCAGGTTCACACCGGGACTTGCTTATCTGTTCGTCCTGTTGTGCATCGTGCTTGTCATGGCCTTGGTGCATGGCGAGGCGGACCCCAATATATCGATGTCCATGCATTACAACCGCTGGGCCTGGGCGTTCAGCTTTGTCGCGCTGGCGCTTGCCATCCTGCCCGCGCGCGGACCGGGATCATGGAAGATCGACGGCGCCATCATCGGTTTCGCGCTTTCCGTGATCCTGCTGATCAAGGTCACATACGTCATTGCACTTGCACCGGCCATCGTCGCGGCGCTTTGGCTGCGCGGATCGCGAAACACGCTGTTGGCGGCATTCATTGCGGGAGTGGTCTTGCTCGGGGCGGCCACGGTCGTTGTCGGTCCGGCATTCTGGCCGGCCTACGTGGCAGATCTTCTCGCCACGGCAAAATCCGATACCCGGGCGTATCCTGGACTTCCGCTGGATCAGGTTCTGACTGCGCCGACGTTTCTCGGGGGGCATATCCTGTTTCTGGTCGGTATCGTATTGCTGCGCCAGGGCGGGCGGCGCAGCGACGGGCTCTGCCTGCTCGTCTTGTTTCCAGGGGTGATCTACATCACCTTCCAGAATTTCGGCAACGATCCGCAATGGCTTGCCCTGACAGCGATGATCGCGATGATGTTGCGTCCGGATGTCAGTCGAACGAATGTTTTTGGCTGGCCGCTGAATTCGGGCACGACCCTGGTGGCGGCCTGCATGGCGGCCATGATCGCGCCGTCCTATCTTAACATGGCCTACAGCCCGTTCCGTCATTTTACCGATGACCGCGATCAATTTGTAAGGATATTTCCGAACTCGTCCCGACACGATGATTTTTTCACCCTTGCCGCGCGTGCCAACCAGGTGGACATGCAGGTGCCCGGGGAGAAACGCATGGCGCCGCTCGAAGATGCGGGTCTTTTTGCGGACCGGGATCCCCCATCAATCCTGAATGATGAGGAACTGGCTGATTGCGGCATCAAAAGCGGTCTGGTGGCGTGGCTTCAGGCGACCGCGGCGGACCTGGAAAAGACGGGATACGCCAGAGGAAAGCAGATTCTGACGGCTGACCTTCTGTCGAACCTGCCGCTTTTTTCCGACCAGATAGAATGGGTGATGGGCGGAGCGCCCTGGCGATACGATGGCGTGCCGGGATTGGAAAGCGCGGATTACGTCCTTGTCCCTACATGTCCTGTGGACGAACGCAGCCGCCGAGAAATCCTGCAAGCGATCAGGACAAGCCATGTCACCCTGCGGGAGGTCTCTCGAACCCCGTTGTTCATCCTCATGGAGAAGTTATGATGCCTGGCCGGATGACGCTGTAAGCGTCAGGTAAAGTACCAGCGTACCCGCAAGCGGCAAGCCTAAGGGAAATTTCGGATTGTCCCAACTGGACCAGTTGGGAGCGAGATTGCGCAGACGGCTGACATGCATGACACCGCGGTGCGCGATCAGGGCGGCAAGCGACATCGCCGCCAAGATCACAAACACCGTGGCGCCATCGGCAAGCGGTATGAAGGGCGCGGCCGCAGCTGCAAATTTTGCATCCCCGGCGCCAAGGCTGCCAGTCAGGTGCAGGATGAAACCTACGATCAGGACCGCCAGCAGGTTCAGCCACCGCCAGAGCCATATTTCGAGCGGCAAAGCCACAGGTCCGACCAAGAGATAGATCGTGACAAGCGCCAAGACTGCCCGATTGGGAATCTTCATGTGGGCCAGATCGCTCCAGGCGACCCATAGACAGACCGGGAGGACGAAGGGCAAAAACCACGCGACGGCGCTGCCGGGCAGGGAAAGCTCTGTCATTCTAACCCGGTACGTTGGATTCCAGAGCGCGAAGTGATCTTACTGCGGCCTCGAAATGCTGCGGATGGGTTTCGATTGCCTGCTGCAGGAGGCCCTTGCCGATCGTGACATCGCCCTGCTTGATCGCGGCCAAGGCCATCGTGTGCAGCAACTGCGCCTGCTCGGTCTGGGTCATCGGGACCACGGGCAGATCGTATTTCCGTTGCGCCCCGCGTGCCAGAACAAGGTTGTTCTTCGCCGTGAACAAATCTGGATTATAGACGATGGCCTGACCCAGAAGCTGTTCTGCCTGGGCGTAGTCACCGCGCGAAAGCTTGGAATAACCCCAGTTGTTCATTACACCCGATGGTTGTGTTGTCAGCCCGACGGCGGTCTCGTAGAAGCTGTCCGCCTTGGTCCACTGCTTCTTGCTGTCCGCGATCATCGCCTCCAGCCGGTACCGCTTGAAGGTCTCGTGGGTCGGCAGCACCCGGCCAAGTGCAGTCTCCGCCTCTGACCAGTTGCCGTTCCGGATCAGGGCATCGGCCAAGTCGACCCGATCGTCCTCCTCGGCTTCGGGATGGGCAACGACGTTGTTCCATGTGGTCACGGCCTCGGGTGTCCGTTTTGCACGCACAAGTGAAACCGCCAAACCCCTTTGCAAGTCTATCCGGTCAGGATTGTCGCCGCTGGCGCGCCGGAAATAATCCACCGCCTCGCCCGGGTCGGCCACCGTCAGCATGATGTCGTTCAGGTTTGTCTCGTCGATGACATTTACGCTTTTGACAGCGCGTTCGACCTCGGCGGGTCCGGATCTGTCGCATCCGGACAGGGTTATTACCCCGCCAAAGCCGAGTATGAATCCAATGATCTGGCGCATTGACCTGCGTCCTTCTTCCTGCTCGCCATGGCCTTGGCCTTCAGATGCGGGACAGTATCCGGTAGTCTCCGGTCCCTCGACGCACCAGGGCAAAGTTATCCGTACTTTTTAAAGTGTAATCCAGACTTTCAATCCTAGCGAGAGCAAGGGAAAGGTTTGCCCGGATGTCGTCACTTTCGCCACTATCAAGAGCAAAGGCAGTGCGAAACACCCGCTCTGCCTCGCCGATCTTGTCACGCTCCATCAAGACGACACCAAGATTGTTCCAGGCGGGCACGAACGTATCGTCCTTTTTTATGGCCAGACGCAAAAGCCTCTCCGCCTGTCCAAGACGGCCAAGCCTGAGATTGGCTGTGCCCAGGGCGGACAGCACATCCACGGTCGTGCCCCGGTTGCCTGCGGCACGGTAGTATGCCCTGAGCGCCAGTTCGTATTCGCCTGCCGCCATCAGGCGATGTCCCACCAGCAATCCATCCACGGTTTCGCCGTTTCCGGCGACGGCCGGAGCGTAGGGGCCGGATCGATCACGCGTGCCAAGGGTGTCCCCGCAGGCTGCAAGCGCCAGCAAAAGCAGCAGATTGATCGGGTGCATGGCCCTACATTGCAAATTTGCCGAGCGTCTCGACGATGTTGTAGATCGACGGACCCAGAAGGATGATCAGCAGGGGCGGGACCGTCAGCATCATTGTGGCCAGCGTCATCTTTGTCGGCAAGGTATTTGCCTTTTCCTCCGCCCGCATCACGCGTTTGTCGCGCATCTCGGCGGAAAAGACACGCAACGCCTCGGCAACCGAGGTGCCGAAGGTGGCCGATTGGATCAGGACGGTCACGAACGATGCCACATCCATGACCCCCGCACGTTCGGACATGTCCCGCAGGACAGACACCTTGTCCTTGCCAGCCTTGATTTCTTGACTGACAATCTCAAATTCATCGGCCAGGGCGGGATATCCGGCGCGGATTTCCTGGCTGACGCGGACGATGGACTGGTCCAGCGACTGTCCGGCCTCGACACAGACAAGCATCATGTCAAGACTGTCGGGAAAGCCGTTGGTGATCTCTTCCTGGCGTTGCTGCTGGCGTTTGGTCACCCAGTACTTGGGCGCCATGTAGCCCACGGCGCCCGGGATCAGGACCGACAGGATCAGGGCCCGCGTCGAAGGCTCGCCGGTTGCGCTGGTCAGGATCGCATAGAGGACCCCGCCGATCAACAATGAGATGCCCAGAGCAAACTGGGCGAAATGGTAGGTCCGTACCGCATCCTTGGTGCGGTATCCGGCCTGCATCAGCTTCAGTCGAACTGCCGAATATTCCTTTTCGTTCTGCGGCTCCAGGAAGGTCGAGTATTTCTGCAAAGTGTCGTTGCGGTTGCCCGAGCGAAGCGATTGTACGCCATCGCCGCCGGATCTTGCCTGCCTGCGCAACCTGTCCAGTTTGTCCAGCGGATCGGCCTTGCGTTTGAACAGGAAGGGCAGGGTGCCGATCACCATGACGATGCCCAGTACCCCGATCAGGATAAGCGGACCTAGCGGACCCAGTCTTGCAACGATCATCTCGATGAGAATGTCCATGACCGCCATCTCAGACCTTGATGTTCACAAGGGTCTTCATCACGAAGATGTTGACCACCAGGAAGCCCGCGACGACCAGACAGGCGGGGATGAAATACGCGGTCTCCTTGACGGCATCGTAATATGTCGGCGACAGGAGGTTGATCATCACGAGGGCGCCGAGCGGAAACACAGAAAGGAACATGCCCGACCATTTCGCCTCGGCGGTGATTGCCTTTACCCGGCGAAACAGTTTGAACCGAGACCGGATCACCTTTGCCAAACCGTCGAGTATTTCGGCAAGATTGCCGCCTGATGTCTGCTGGATCGTGACAGCCACGGCCAGAAAGCGCAGATCCTGCATGTCCATCCGCTCAGCCATGGATTTCAGGGCCTCACCCACATCGCGCCCATACGCTGCCTCGTCTGCGATGACACCCATCTCCGTGCCCAGCGGATCGGGCACCTCCTTGGCGACGATGTTCACGGCGGCGCCAAACGGGTGCCCGACGCGCAGGCTTCGCACCATGAGTTCCACCGCGTCCGGCAGTTGTTCTTCCATCAGCGCCAGGCGCTTCTTGGCCTTGCCATTGACCCAGACATAGACGCCGCCAACCCCCATTCCCACGGCCACCGCGATGCGGATCGGGGTCGCGGCCGACGTCTGCAGCGTCAACCCCACATAGGCGATGCCGCCCAGCACGGCCATCACGACCATCATCTGGATTGGGGTGAACGCGATATTCGCCAGCTGAGCCTTTCTGGCCAGGATCGAATACAGCGGGATCTTCTGGCTCTTGAGATGCTGCCCCATCTCCTTGCGCAGCTGTTCGAGAACCTGTTCCCGCCCCTTGCCCTTTTCAAGCAAGTCCAGGCGTCGGTTGACACGGCTGTTGAGGCTGATCGACTTACCAAAAACCGTCAGATAGATGCCCTCGACCAGAACGAGTACAGCGATGAAGATCAATCCGTAGATAAGGGGTTCCGTGCCGATGACCATGCCTGCTATCCTTTGGTGACATCGAAGATTTCGGACGGCAGGTTGATGCCCCACATCCGGAACCGCTCCGAGAAATGCGAGCGCACGCCAGTGGCGGTGAAGTGGCCGACGATCTTGTTCTCCGGGGTCAGCCCCGTGCGCTGAAAGCGGAAAACCTCCTGCATCGAGATGACGTCGCCTTCCATCCCGGTGATTTCCGTGATGCTGGTCATCCGGCGGCTGCCGTCCTGAAGACGGCTGGCCTGGACGATCAGGTTGACGGCGGATGCGATCTGGCTGCGGACCGCCTTGATCGGCATTTCCATGCCTGCCATGGCAATCATGTTTTCCAGGCGCGACACGCCGTCCCGCGCGCTGTTGGCGTGGATCGTGGTCATCGACCCGTCGTGTCCGGTGTTCATCGCCTGAAGCATGTCGATGACCTCGTCGCCGCGGGTTTCGCCGACGATGATGCGGTCGGGGCGCATTCGCAGCGCATTCTTCAGGCAATCACGCTGGCTTACGGCGCCTTTGCCCTCGACATTGGCCGGGCGGCTCTCCATCCGGCCCACATGGGTCTGTTGCAGCTGCAATTCCGCGGTATCCTCGATCGTCAGTATCCTTTCGTCATGGGCAATGAACGACGAAAGGGCGTTCAGCGTCGTCGTCTTGCCAGACCCCGTTCCGCCTGAAACGATGACATTCAGACGGGTCGAAACCGCCGCCTCGAGGTACAGCGCCATTTCCGGGCTGAACGCGCCGAAGCTGACCAGATCTTCGATCGCCAGCTTTTCCTTCTTGAACTTGCGGATCGAAACCAGCGATCCGTCCACCGCTATGGGCGGGACCATGGCGTTGAAGCGGGAACCGTCCGCCAGTCGGGCGTCGACATAGGGATTGGATTCGTCGACCCTGCGACCCACGGCCGACACGATCTTGTCGATGATCCGCAACAGGTGCTTTTCATCCTTGAACGACACTTCCGTCAGCGTCAGCTTGCCATTGCGCTCGACAAAGATCTGTCGGGGGCCGTTGACCAGGATATCGTTGACGGTGTCGTCCTTCAGGAGCGTTTCCAGCGGACCCAGCCCTTTCACCTCGTCGTAAAGCTCCTGGTTCAGCGTCAACCGTTCGTCGCGGTTCAGAACCACGCCGATTTCGTCCAGCGCCTCGGAGGTTATCTGCATGATCTCCGATTTGAGGTCAGTCTCGCTCGCCTTGTCCAGAGCCGAGAGATTGAGATTGTCCAGAAGACGACTGTGCAATTCGACCTTGATTTCCCCCAACCTCTCGCGGCGTTTCTTTTCCTTGTTCTCGGGGATCACCTTGGCCGGGGTCGGCATGGGCGCAACCCGCGGCGCGGCCGACACAGGTCCGGTGGTATCGGCTGCGGGCTTGCGGGATGCCGCGCTCGCCAATGCGGCTGTCAAGGGCGCTGTCTTGAGGGAATCCTGCTTCTTGTAGCGTGAAAACATTGCCTTGTTCCTCTAATCTACAGCGTTGGCCACGGTATGGCTCATGGCATCTGCCGAACCGGCAAGTTTCAGGATCTCACGACGCAGCGGATTCTTCTTTGCCGCCTCCGCAAGCGGAAGACCGTGATCGCAAGCCTGCATCACTGCCGACCCGCCATCGGGAAGCTGCACATCGATTTTGATCTCCAGATTCTCTGCCAGGCGCCGGACCCTGCTCTTGCCCGAAAGATCGGTGAATTTCGGCGCTCGGTTCAGCACATATCGAAGCTTTTCGACGGGCAGGTCCTCGGCCTTCAGCGCGCGAAGCAATCGCAAGGCATTCTGGGCGCTGCGCATGTCCATTTCGAGCACCAGAAAATAGACGTCCGCGGCGTGCAGCACCGCCTCGGTCCACTGCACCACGGTCGACGGCATGTCGATCACCACATAATCGAAAGTCCGGCGCGCAAGGTCGATAATGCGGCCCACATCTTCGCTGGTGATCAGGTCGAGCGGAAGCATGTCGACAGGGCTGGTGAGGACGTGAAGTTTCTCGTTGTAGGTCAGCATGGCCTTGAGAAAGCTTTCGCCGTCCATTGTGTCGGTGTTGGTAAGCATCTCGAACACGGCCTCGCGGCGGGCAAGATCCAGGTATGTTGAAACCGCGCCGAACTGGAGGTCGAAATCAAGCAGACAGACCTTGGGGGGGCTGTCCTTTCTCAGCGTCGCAAGTTCCCACGCCAGATTGACTGCCATCGTTGTGGCCCCGACGCCGCCCGACAGACCGTGAACCGGCAGCACGACGCCCTTTCGCTCGTTAAAGGACAGCGGTCTTGCCGGTCCTTCGGGTCCTTTTGCCCGGACCAATTCCGGAGCACGCATCCGTTCCAATGCATCATGCAAAGCACCTTCGGGAAGCGGATAGGGCACGAACTCCTTTGCGCCCAGCTTCAGCAGTCGGTGCAGGACCATCGGACTGATCTCTTCGGCGATCACGATCACCCGGATCTTTCGTCGAACGGCGGTAGTGATGAGATCGGCAATCGTCGCCACGTTGGATTCGTCTCTTTCATCTATTGCTATGGCGATAAAGTCTATGGCATCCGCTTCCGGCTGGGCCAGAAAAACCGCGGCATCGCCAAAGCCCAGATCGCCCCAACGCTCTCCGAATTCGGATTCCATATCTTCGATCAAGAGATCGAAATCCTGCACATTCCGACAGATTGTGCAGGCCACGATGGGATCGGAGTGCGCGTGTCGAATTGCCGGTTCGCTCAATGTCTCTGTCCTTCCGTTGTCGAACCCCCTGACTGTGGCAAATCTGACACCCGGAAACTGGAGCCGGCCGTCAGAACCAAAGCGGGCCGTCGCTTCCCATGGCAGTACAAAACTGCCAAGGGACCCGTCGACTCGGGGTAAGATGCAGGATGACACTGTCGGCAAGGACACTAGAATTTCGTAAGTATTCAGCCGTATCGGCAAATTTTCCCGATCAACTTACGAACATTTTGAAAGGAACTCAAAGTGCTGACGACGGATCAGCCGCCCGCCGCCGTCGCGATTTCGGCCAGTCCGCCGCCCTCGGTCACGGGCCTTTCGGTCGCGCTTTCGACATATTCGCGAAAGATGACTTCCGCGTATTTTCCGCTCAGCACTTGCGGGTGCCTCTGGTTCAGTCCCGATACTTCGGTGACAGTCCGCCGGTTGCGCCGTTCCCGGCCGCTGGTCACGATGACCGGCTGGGTTTCACCAAAGGAAGCGACAGCCTCCAGCCCGGATCGATCGATCCCGCGCGAGGTGAGGAACGCGACAACAGCCTGAGCGCGGCGAAGGCCAAGTTGCCGGTTATAGGCGTCAGATCCGACCAGATCGGTGTGTCCATAGACCCTGAAACCGATTTCCGGAAACTGCCGGATCCAGTCTGCCTGGCGTTGCAGCACCGCCTGCGACGCCGCGTCCAGCACCGCCGAATTGAAGTCAAAGGTCACGGTCGGATCGATCTCGTTCGAAAATCTGGTATTCAAGCTTGTGATGAATGAGACGTCGCCGTTTTGAATCCGGGTATTGTTCATGGTGGGAACTCCGAATCCGCCTTCATCCAGAAAGGCACCGGCCGGTTGTCCAAATCCCGCAAATGTCGTCGAATTCTCCGCCGAACAGGCGGCAAGACCGAGCGCAAGTGCAACGGAGGGCAGACGGATGTCGCGTCTCATGGGTTTCATTCCATCACATAACCATAGGAACCGCCAAAATCCTGCTTGGCGACCTCACCCGCAGCGCCGCGTGTGGGGCGCGCGGGGTTTTGCGATCCGACCGTCCTGCCGAACAGGAACAGATCGGCTTCCGTGGGAAGGGTGATCCGGTCGGTCGGCAGCGCAAGAGCCTCGCCCCGGGTCGGCGTCACCAGATGCGGGGTGATGATGATCACCAGTTCGCTTTGCCGACGCTCGTACTCTGCACTGCGGAACAGCGAGCCGAGAATGGGAATGTCGCCAAGCCACGGCACCTGTCCTGACAGATCCTGAAAATCATCCTGCAACAGGCCGGCGATGGCGAAACTTTCTCCGTCCCGCATCTCCACGACCGTGCTGGTTTCCCGCCGGCGGAATGAATTCACCGAAAACCCGTTGGCTTCGAAGGTGACGGTGTTGTCCAGCCCGGAAACTGCGGCTTTCATCTGAAGGTTGATCAGGTCCTTGTCGACGACACGGGGGGTAAACGTCAGTTCGACGCCGAATGGCTTGTAGTCGATGGTAACGCCGCCTTCGCCGTCGACCACCGGCACGGGGTATTCGCCACCTGCAAGAAAGGACGCTTCCTGTCCCGACAGCGCCGTCAGGTTCGGTTCCGCCAATGTCCGCACGACACCCTTGGCCTCAAGTGCTTCCAGCAGCACCGCAAACTGAAGGCTCCCGGCGCCAAAACCGATGGCAAGGGCTCCCTCGGATTCATTGTTCGACGTATAGCCTCCACCCGTCAGTATGCTGGTGGAGTTGCCGTTCTGGCCCAGCGTTCCCGTGCCCAGCGTGATCCCCGTTCCGCCGCCTGTGGTTCCCCCCGCCGCGATCGACGAGGAAAGAGATTTTCGGACGGATCGTGCCATTTCTGCGAACCGCACCTTCAGCATCACCTGCTGGGTACCCCCGACACTCATCAGATTGCTGACCCGTTCGGGGGCATAACGCTCGGCCAGGTCGAGGGCGCGATCCAACAGAAGCGTGCTGCTCACCACACCGGAAAGAACGATCCCGTCATTCGCCGTACGGACCTCGATCGGTTCGCCGGGCAGGATCTGGCGAAGGCGTTCCTTGAATTCGGCGATATCGGGGGCGACCTGCACCTCGACATTTGTGATCAACCGGCCTTCGGCGTCCAGCAGGGTCAGCGTGGTCCGTCCGGGTGCCTTGCCCAGCACATAGACAGTGCGGTCCGACAAGGTGGAAATATCCGCAATCGAAGGGTTGGCGATCGACAGTTCGGCAAACGGCACATCGGATTCGACCACGACGGCCCTGTTCATCGGCACCGCCAGATTGCTGGACGTGGACCCGCCGAGCACGCGCAGAGACTGTGCGCCGACACCTTCGGGATGCGCTGTAACCAACGCCAAGCCCATCAACAAAGCCCGAAAAAGAACGTAAGATCTCATGTGATCCGCCTCTCTGATCACCGATACCATCGGATCTCCGTCCGATTTTGTGCTTACCCTGAAGCAAGCACGTCATGGTTGCAATGTTGCATGCTCAGGGGGTGCGGCTTTATGAAGAGAAGGCGCAACACAGCAACAATTGTCCTTCCGCACGGAAATCGACAAACCAATGGCCGGACTTGCCAATACCTTGCTATCGCCGGGACTGGCCGGTTCCGGCTGATATGCTGCTCGCGAAGTGCAATCAAATAACTGCCTTCGGCAATCGCCGGTCGCCTGTCGGATGATCACTGAAACCGGGCGGATCCGGATGCGCAATCGGAGAAACATGAAATTCTATCTTTCATGCTGGATGTCAAATGTCGCGGTGCCGACAGTTCGTAAACGTGCATCCCGCGCTTTGGGTGCCCCGGCCGCAGGTCATTTCGCCTTGATCCCTCCGGCCAGCGCCATGACGTCCGCGCAGTCCACTACAAATAGCATGTCGGGCTGTTGATCCGCATCCAGGACCGAAAGGGTCGGCCGGTGCAAACGGGTGCGACAGCCTCAGCACCCGAACTGTGAAACGCTGACGGATTGCCCTTGGCATGGCCGCCGGTGCGGCATGGGCTTTGGTTTTGCTCTGGCTCGGGGTCGCCGCCCTGAACCTTGCGATCTTTTCCCTGCTGCCCAGCGTCGCCTTCGTCTTCCTGCTGCCGGGCTTGGTGTTGCTGACGATGATCAGCTGGCTGGCCCGCACACGATTTCTCAGAGACTGTCTTGTCGACAGTCAACCATATTCAACCGGGTCACTATCAGATATCGATCATTGGGTGATGGCCAACCCTGTCGAACAGCTGATCCGCTCGCTTTGTATCTGGCCGCCCTGTGCGTATCTGCTGCAACAGGACGGCCCCGGTGTGGTTGTCGCGCTGGGCGTCGGGTTCGCCGTGGCGCGCCTTGCGTTCTGGTTTGGGTATCGCCGCGCACCTGCCTTGCGCGCCTTTGGAATTGCTGCGATATTCTATCCCTCGGTCGGCGTTGCGGTGCTGGCCGGGTTCTGCTTTCTGGTCTAGAAAAGGGCCATGAACCTCGATCACCTTGCAATTTGTTGTAACGAGCTTGCCGAAGGAACGGCCTTTGTCGAACGGGTTCTGGGTGCCGAATTGGCCCCCGGCGGAACCCACGCCACCATGGGCACCCACAACCGCCTTCTCTCCCTCGGGCCTGATCTTTACCTTGAGGTCATCGCGATCGATCCTGCCGCTGCCGATCCCGGGCGCAGCCGCTGGTTCGATCTCGACAGGTTTCAGGGCCTCCCGCGTCTGACCAACTGGATCCTGCGCTGCAATGACCTTGACGCCGCGCTGACCCGGGCGCCCGCGGGCTCGGGCACGCCGATGGACCTGCGCCGTGG
>JBGTLJ010000539.1:0-1684 GCA_041744175.1 Oceaniglobus sp.
TCGCCGCGTCCTCGGACACCGCGCCGTCCATGATCAGCGGCGCCCCCGTCGCCGCCGTGATCACCCCGGCATCGTCGAAGGTCACGTTCAACTCGCCCAGGAACTTGCCATAGGCATAGGCCTGCACGATGGCCGTGTCGCCCACCATGGTGGGATAGGCGCCTGCCGCACCCTCCATGTCGCCCAGCAGGGTGTTGGAATGCCCGCCGACGATCACGTCGACCCCTGTCGTGTTGGCGGCGACCGTCTGATCGACGCCATAACCGGAATGGGACAGCACGATGATCTTGTCGATGCCCTCGCCGGTCAGCCGGTCCACCTCGGCCTGCACCGCGGCACTCGGATCGCCGAAGATCACGTTGGGGCCGGGCGACGACAGATCGTCGGTGTCCTGCGGCGTCAGGCCGATCAGGCCGATCCTTTCGCCGCCCTGCTCGATCACCACCGATTTTACGATCACATCTGCTAGCAGCGGTTCACCGGAAATGTCGGCATTGCTCATCAGGATCGGGAAATCCACCGCCTCGACGAATCCGCGCAGGACCTCGGGGCCGTCGTCGAATTCGTGGTTGCCCACAGTCATCGCCGCATACCCCATCTTGTTCATCATCTCGGCGGCCAGCTTGCCCTTGTAATAGGTATAGAACAGCGTGCCCTGAAACTGGTCGCCGCCATCCACCAGGATCGCGTTGGTGCTGCGCGCGCGCGCGTCGGCAATCGCCGTGACCAGCCGCGCAGATCCCCCGAAACACGCGCCGGCGGTGTTGTCCTCGGGCGGACAGGTCGAATCATATTCGCTGATCGGCTCGAACCTGGCGTGAAAATCGTTGGTATGCAGGATCGTCAGGCTATAGTCGGCAGCGGCCGCGCCCGCGACCAGCGTCAGCGCGGCGGCGGCGGAAAGAAGACGGATGGTCATGGCATGTCCCCGGGATTTTGATCTGATACCAGAGTGGCCACAAGCCGGCCGGCTGTCAAAGACGAATGCGGCGGCCGTCGCGGCACTGGGCCGGCGTTTCTCTTTCGTCCAAAAACTCCCCCCGGAGGGTCCGCGACCAGCATCTTGACCCCGTGGCAACAAGGGGGCATGACAGCGCCATGCAGATATATAAAATCCTCCGCGCCCCCGAATGGGCGGCCCTCAGCGAACTCGGCACCACCGGCGGTGCGCCCATCGACATGGAGGATGGATATATCCACTTTTCCACTGCCGATCAGCTCAAGGGCACGCTCGAGCGTCATTTCGCCGGGGAAACCGGCCTGGTCCTGCTGGCGTTCAACGCCGATGCCCTGGGCGACAGCCTGAAATGGGAAACCGCGCGCGACGACCAGGAGTTTCCGCATCTCTACAGCGCGTTGTCGCTTGCCGATGTCCGCTGGAACCGGCCTATCACGACCGACGATACCGGCCACACCCTTCCAGAAGGGGTCGAATGAGCGGGATCGAACGTCTCGGTCTCGCCCTTCTGCACCGGCTCGATCCGGAAACCGCCCACTCACTGTCGCTCCGGGCCCTTGGCCTCGGTCTCGCGCCATCGCCCGGCCCCGTCACCTCGCCCCGCCTGGCCACGTCGCTGGCGGGTCTGAACCTGCAGAATCCCGTGGGCCTTGCCGCGGGCTACGACAAGAACGCCGAGGCGATCGCGCCGTTGTCGCGCGCGGGATTCGGATTTCTCGAGGTCGG
>JBGTLJ010000540.1:0-5495 GCA_041744175.1 Oceaniglobus sp.
CGACGAAACGCGCGCGGTTCGAAAGCTTTTGCCGGACATCGGCTGAGGGCGTCGGAACCCAAGGGCTGACCTGTCCCATCGGCGAAGCGGGACGCGGCGACAAGCGTCCCGAGGTTATCGCAGCCTTTGTCGTTGCCGAAATCCTGGCGGCGCTGGCGGTGTCGCAAATGGAGGCGCGGCTGGGGGTCATTCCCGCGCCGTGACGTTCCGGCGCAGGGCCGATCAGGCGCCGCACGCCGCTATCCCCCGAACCGTCTGCGCGCTGTGCTGCGGACTGGACGGTCCGCGAACAGCCGGGATACGCACAGGCGCGGTCCGCAAGTCCAACTTCACGATGCCGCAGGGAACCGGTTCCCATGGTCTTGCCTGCCCGCTCGCCCGGAAAACGCGCCCCCGTGCGGGCTAGAGCGCCTTGGCGATCCAGCCGCCGCCGAACACGCGGCTGCCATCGGGATCGTAGAACACACAGGCCTGTCCGGGTGCCACGCCCTCTTCGGGGGACAACAACTCCACCTCCGCCTCCGTGTCCGATACGGGCCGCAGAATTGCGTCGCACGGCGGGCGGGTCGAACGGACCCTGACGCGAACCGGCCAGTCGGAGCGCGATGTCAGGGGCGCATCGCCCAGCCAGTTCATTTCGCGCAGGGAAATCCGGCGGGTCGCCAGAAGGGATTTCGGCCCCACCACGACATGCCTTCGGTCGACATCGAGGCGGAGGACATAAAGAGGATCGTCAAGCCCGCCGATCCCCAGCCCCCGTCTCTGGCCGACCGTATAGTGGATCACGCCGCGATGCCGGCCCAGTTCGTTGCCAGCCTGATCAACGATGCAGCCGGGATCGGCGGCGCCCGGGCGCAGCTTTTCGATCACTGCCGCATAGTTGCCGTTCGGTACGAAACAGATGTCCTGGCTGTCGGGCTTGTCGGCGACGGACAGGCCGTGCCGGGCGGCCAGCGCGCGGGTCTCTGCCTTGCTGGCCAGATCGCCAAGAGGAAAACGCAGAAAATCCAACTGAGTCTGGGTGGTGGAGAACAGGAAATAGCTCTGGTCGCGGTCAGGATCGGCGGCGGCGTGAAGCTCTGCCCGGTGGGTTCCCATCCGGCGCCGGATATAGTGGCCCGTGGCCATGCAATCGGCGTCGAGATCGCGCGCGGTGTCCAGCAAGTCGCGGAATTTCACCCGTTCGTTGCAGCGGATGCAGGGCACGGGGGTGGCCCCGGCAAGATAGCTGTCGGCAAATTCGTCGATCACGGATTCGCGGAAGCGGTCTTCGTAATCCAGCACATAATGTGGAAAACCCATGGTTTCCGCGACCCGGCGCGCATCGTGAATGTCGCGTCCCGCGCAGCACGCGCCCTTTTTGGCAAGAGCCGCGCCGTGATCGTAGAGTTGCAGGGTGACGCCCACGACATCGTAACCGTCGCTTGCCAGTTCCGCCGCCACGACAGAACTGTCGACACCGCCCGACATTGCCACCACGACCCGGGTCCGTGAGGGCGGCTTGGCGAATCCAAGCGAATTCAGCGGATGATCTGCGTCCAAAGGCATGATGCCCCCATGGTTAAGTCTGGACGCAATATAGGAAAATTCGAGACACTCTCAAGGGCCGGTTTCACCCGCCATTAAGTGCGCCGTCCTAGGGTCGGTGAAGGGGCACGAAAGGGGTGAGACCATGTTTCTGAAGAAAGTCGACGGCCCGCGCGCCGTGAAGCTGCCGGGCGGGCGGATGATGACCCGGGCCGATCTGCCGGATCCCACCACCAAGCGCTGGGTGGCAAGCCGCAAGGCGGCGGTGGTGCGGGCGGTCAACAGCGGGCTGATCACCGAACAGGAGGCGCTGGCGACCTACGGTCTGACCGAGGAAGAGTTCGGCGCATGGAGCAATGCCGTAGACAGGCACGGCGAGGCAGCACTCAAGACCACCCGCATCCAAAAATATAGACAACTTTAAGGAGAACGTGTTACCCGGTGTTAAGGGGTAACGTGACATTAACCATTTGCGATCAGGGTGGGATCGAACCGAGCACCGGCGGAGAGATTTATGCGCATTTTGCTAGTAGAAGACGACCCCACCACATCGCGCAGCATCGAGCTGATGCTGACCCACGCCAACCTGAACGTGTACTGCACGGATATGGGCGAGGAGGGCGTGGACCTTGCAAAGCTCTACGACTACGATCTTATCCTGCTGGATCTGAACCTGCCTGACATGAACGGTCACGAGGTGCTGCGCCAGGTGCGACTGGCCCGCATCGA
This sequence comes from Oceaniglobus sp., assembly GCA_041744175.1. Taxonomy (GTDB): domain Bacteria; phylum Pseudomonadota; class Alphaproteobacteria; order Rhodobacterales; family Rhodobacteraceae; genus Oceaniglobus. The sequence continues at coordinate 2,257 of JBGTLJ010000540.1, forward strand.
CACGCCGATCCTGATCCTGTCGGGGGCGGACGATACCGAGAACAAGATCAAGGGCTTCGGGTTCGGGGCCGATGACTACCTGACCAAGCCATTCCACCGCGAAGAGCTTGTCGCGCGGATCCATGCGATCATCCGCCGTTCCAAGGGTCACGCCCAGTCGGTGATCGACACCGGCAAGATCTCGGTGAACCTCGATGCGAAGACGGTCGATGTGGACGGCAAGACCGTGCATCTGACGGGCAAGGAGTACCAGATGCTGGAGCTTCTGTCGCTGCGCAAGGGGACGACGCTGACCAAGGAGATGTTCCTGAACCATCTCTATGGCGGCATGGACGAACCGGAACTGAAGATCATCGATGTATTCATCTGCAAGTTGCGCAAGAAACTGAGCCAGGCCACCGAGGGCGACAACTATATCGAAACCGTGTGGGGCCGGGGCTATGTGCTGCGCGATCCCGATCCGAAGATGGTGCAACGGCCGATCGCCAAAAGCGCCTAGGCCGGAACCGGCCATCGGCATGCAGTAAAATAACCGCCTGCCATACTGGACCCCGGCGCAAACCGGCCATATCAAAGTCCGGTGGGTGTTGCGGAGGATCCGATGGCCGATCTCATCCCGGTCGCGGATCTGACCCGGGCCGACGCCGAGGACGAACTGGCCCGGCTGGCGAAGACGATCGCCGACGCCAACGACGCCTATCACCGCCGCGACGCCCCCGAGATCAGCGACGGCGAATACGACCGCATCAGACGACGCAACGCCGAAATCGAGGCACAGTTTCCCGGCCTGATCCGTACGGACAGCCCCAGCGCACGGATCGGCGCCGCCCCCGCCGACGGCTTTTCCAGGGTGGCCCACAGGGTAAGGATGCTGTCGCTTGGCAATGCGTTTTCCCCAGAAGACGTGACAGAGTTCGACCGGTCGGTGCGCAAGTTCCTCGGGCTGGGTTCCGACGATGCCGCGTTGAAATATACCGCCGAGCCGAAGATCGACGGGCTGTCGCTGTCCTTGCGCTATGAGGATGGTCGGCTGGTGCAGGCCGCCACCCGCGGCGACGGCACCACCGGAGAAAACGTCACCGCAAACGCCCGAACGATCAGCGGCATTCCGGTCGCGATTTCGGGGGCACCCGCAATTCTTGAGGTGCGCGGCGAAGTCTACATGTCGCATGAGGATTTCGCCGGTCTGAACGCGCGCCAGACCGACGCAGGCGCGCGCAGCTTTGCCAACCCCAGGAATGCGGCGGCCGGATCGCTGCGCCAGCTTGATCCCGAAATCACCCGCAGCCGTCCGCTGAAGTTCCTTGCCTATGCCTGGGGAGAAGTCAGCGCGGCCCTGTCCGACACCCAGCTGGGGGCCATCGACGCGCTGGCGGGTTTCGGATTTCCGACCAACCCCCTGACCGCGCTCTGCGATGGCCCCGGGGCGCTGATCGAGCGCTACCGCGACATCGAACGGCGCCGCGCGGAACTGGGCCATGACATCGACGGCGTCGTCTACAAGGTGAACGACCTTGGCTTGCAGGCCCGTCTTGGCTATCGCTCGACTACGCCGCGTTGGGCCATCGCCCACAAGTTTCCGGCCGAACTGGCCTGGACCCGGCTGGAGCGCATCGAGATCCAGGTCGGCCGCACCGGGGCGCTGTCGCCGGTCGCGCGGTTGGCGCCGGTCACGGTGGGGGGGGTCGTCGTGTCGAGCGCGACTCTGCACAACGAGGACTACATTTCAGGTCGTGGCGCCAAGGGCGAGCCGATCCGGGGCGGCAACGATATCCGTGTGGGAGACTGGGTGCAGGTCTATCGCGCGGGCGACGTGATCCCGAAGCTGGCCGGTGTCGATCTGGATCGTCGGCCCGCCACCGCGACGGCCTTCGAATTTCCCTCCGTCTGCCCCGAATGCGGATCGCCCGCGCCACGCGAACCGGGCGATGCGGTGCGCCGATGCTCCGGGGGGCTGATCTGTCCCGCGCAGGCGGTCGAAAAGCTGCGCCACTTCGTCGGCCGAGCGGCATTCGATATCGACGGTATGGGTGCAAAGCAGGTCGAGCAGTTTCATCGCGACGGCTGGATCAAGGAACCTGCCGACATCTTCACGCTCCAAAAGCGGTTCGGCTCCGGGATGCAACAGCTGAAGAACCGCGAGGGCTGGGGCGAAAAGAGCGCCGCCAACCTCTTTGCCGCCATCGAACAGAGCCGTTCCATCGAGCTGGGCCGGGTCATCTTTGCCCTCGGGATACGCCATGTCGGCGAAAACAGCGCAGCACTGCTGGCGCGTCACTATGGTGGGTGGGGCGCATTTGCGGCGGCCATGGACGCGGCGGCGCGCGATTCCGGGTCGGACGCATGGGCCGATCTGCTGGGCATCGACGGGGTCGGCGGGGTGATGGCTCAATCGCTTGCAACGGCGTTCCAAGCGGGGGCCGAGCGTGACGCCATCGACCGGCTGGTCGCGCATCTCGTCATCGAGGACGCGGCAGCACTCACCGATGCGGAAAGCCCGGTGGCGGGCAAGACGGTGGTGTTCACCGGCACGCTGGAACGGATGACCCGGGCCGAGGCGAAGGCGCGCGCAGAGGCGCTTGGCGCCAAGGTTTCGGGCAGCGTATCGGCGCGGACCGATCTGCTGGTGGCCGGCCCCGGTGCGGGGTCCAAGGCGACCAGGGCGGCCGATCTTGGCATAGAGGTGCTGGACGAAGACGGCTGGCTTGCGTTGATTTCCGGGGCATGAGCGGCCGCCCGGAGGTTTTGTTCCCGCTGTTCGCGGAGCTGACCGGGCTGGACGGGATCGGGCCCAAGACGGCACAGACGCTGGCCGCGATGGAAATCGCCACGCCCCGCGACCTGCTGTTCACGCTGCCCCATTCCGGCATCGACCGGCGGCGGCGCGACAGCGTGCGCGACGCGGTGCCGCCAGAGGTGGTGACGGTCGAGATCGAGGTGGGGCGCCATCTTGGGGCGACGGGGCAAGGGCGGCCCTATCGCATCGAGGTGACGGACGCGCTGACGACGTTCCAGCTGGTCTATTTTCATGCGCGCGGCGACTATCTGGAACGGATCCTGCCAAGCGGGCAACGGCGGGTCGTGTCGGGAAAGATCGAGGTGTTCGATGGCCTCGCGCAGATGGTGCATCCCGATCATGTGCTTCGGTTGCAGGATGCCGAAGACATGCCGATGTTCGAGCCAGTGTATCCCTTGACGGCAGGCGTCACCCAGAAGCTGATGGCGCGGGCGGCGCAATC
>JBGTLJ010000541.1:0-1718 GCA_041744175.1 Oceaniglobus sp.
GCTTTGTCTCTGCCGCGCCGACGGACAGGGTCAGGCGCAGGGGGTCACGCTCCTCCGGCAGGTTGATCAGGATGGCGTTGCACAACCGGCCACCGATGCGGTGAATCTCCTCCATCGTGCAATAAGGCATGAAGGCGCCGAACTCCTCGCCGCCGATGCGCCCGACCAGATCCTCTGCCCGGCGGACGTCGTTCAGACGCTTGGCGATGGCCTGCAGGCAGCGGTCACCGACCGCATGGCCGTAGGTGTCGTTGATCCGCTTGAAATGGTCCGCGTCGATGATCAGCACGAATCCCGCATCGCCATTGGCCTGCGCGCGCCCCGCCTGCGCGACGAAGGCGCGCCGGTTCGGCAGGCCGGTCAGCATGTCGGTCATCGCAAGGTCGGCCAGTTGCGACTGCACCCGGTCCATGTGGGTCATCATGGCAAAGGCGACGGTGGTGAAGGGCAGTTGCACCAGCGCCGCCGTCAGCATCGACGCCGGCAGCTGGCGCCAGTTCTGATGCAGGACCAGAACGGCGATCAGCGCATACAGGGCCAGGAAAAGGACCAGCACGATCAATGGCTTGACGACATAGTCCCATCGCCGGTTCAGGGCAAAGGTCTGCAGCAGCCATTGAAAGATCGTGTGCTTTATCATGGGGGCGAACATGCCGTTGCACCCCTTTGCCAATGCTTAATCGCAGCGCGAAATTTATGGTGATTTTGAAATGGTTTCCGGTTCCAGACGCATGGTCCCCAGCGCCGCCGCCCGCGCCAGATCCGGGTCGAGCGACATCGGGATGTATTCCCCCCGCCGCCACAGCTCGCCCAGATTGTCGTAGTAGCGCGACAGGAAATGCCCCGACTGCCCCGTCGCGGTGACGAAGACCGACGAATCTGGGTCGGCAAAGTCGTAGACTCCGCGATAGCCCGCTGCATGGACGTTCAGGAACGGGTCCGGCCCGGTGCCGCTGGTCTGGCCGCGCATCAGGGTATTGTCGCCGCCGCTGGTCGACTGGCGGATGTTCACGAACCATTGCAGGATCGGCACTGTGCCCAGTGTCGGATGGTCGTGCGCCGCCTGATGCGCATCGCCCCAGCGCAGGGTCTCGAGGTTCTTGCCCCAGTTTTCCCCGATCCACTTCAGCGCGTCGTCCAGCGACTGGCGGTCGATGTCGGTGCAGGTCTCGACCGGCGCCGACTGGATCACGTCGCACCAGACGGACGCATCGTCCACGTCGCGGAACACCCGCTCGATGAACACGGGGTCGACATGGGTGAACTCTGTCGCGAGCGGCCCCAGTTCGTCCCGGATCAGCCGGTCCTGCAAGGCGCGCATCCACGCGGCATAGATCAGCGGCTCGGGCAGATGCTCGTTCATCTCGCCGTTCCAGTTCGCCAGCAGCGTGAGGGCGATCTGGCGGCGCCGTTCCGGCGTGCCATCCTCGGCGGCGTCGCCGGTGAACCACAGATCGGCGCCCACCAGCGGCAGCAGCGACCGCGCGGTGAAACTCACCGTATCGAGCTGCGCCTCGATGAAGCTGTCGCGGGTATGCACCTCGCGGCTTTGCATCAGGCGGCGCCAGCGCTGGACCCGCTGCGTATCGCCCCAGTTGTAGGAGACGTGGTTCGGAAACGGCCGGTTCACGGTCTTGTTGTTGGTATTGCCGACGATCCCGCCGTCTGGCGCCACGAATTCCGGGTTGTCCGCATAGGGCATGATCCCCTGCCAGCGA
>JBGTLJ010000542.1:0-4125 GCA_041744175.1 Oceaniglobus sp.
GGCGGGCGCGGCGTCGGCAGCCGTTTCGCCCGGATCGTCGGGGCTGCGGTCGGCCATCCACAACAAGATTACGGGGCGGGCGATCTGCGACATCAGCAGGTTCATGCGCTGCACCCAGACCCGGCGCAATTCGTCCCGGATCAGCGCGAAGCGGGCCTGCGACACATCCTCAAGCGCGCCCAGCATGTGGCCGGTAAAATGGAACTCGGTGAAATCTACCTCCGGAAACACCGCGCGCATCATCGCGCTGGCCCGCACGAACCGGTCGTTGCGGCGCGGATGAACGGTGTAGAACCGGTTGCAGAGATTCTGCGCTCCGGTCACCTGCAGCACCACGGCGCGGGCGTGGCGGCATGCCTCGATCACCGTCTCGTCGTGCACGAAAACGTCGGTGCTGCCATTCACATAGCCGAAATTCACCGTCCTCACCCCCATCTCGTCCTGCAGCAAGGCGGGATAGGGATCGGCCAGATACCGGCCATAGGTTTCCGACCCGCCCAGCACCGCGATATAGTCTCCGCCCAGGCGTTGCGCCGGGCCGCGGAAGTACAGTTTCGACCGGCCATAGCGGCATTGCGCGTAGTCCAGCGCCTCCCCCGGCATGAATTCAAAAGCCATCTTCCACCCCAATCCATCTCGCCCCGGCAAGAGGGTGGCAAAGAAGGGTAATGATTGGGCTAAACGGCCAATTGGATCGACTAAATCTTTGCCTATTCCGGCTTGCGCCCGCGCGGCCCCGGCCCGTAGGGTGACGCGGCACAAAAGGGGCGGACGCATGGACATTCAGCGCATCGGAATTGTCGGCGCCGGCCAGATGGGCAACGGCATCGCCCATGTCTGCGCGCTGGCGGGCTATGACGTGGTGATGACCGACGTCGACCAAGGCAGCCTGGACCGCGCCCGGAGCCTGATCGATGGCAACCTGGCGCGGCAGGTGGGCCGCGACAAGATCGCCGCCGCCGACAAGGACGCGGCGATGGCTCGGATATCCTCGACCCTGAAACTGGCGGATCTGGGCGACAGCGATCTGGTGATCGAGGCGGCGACGGAACGCGAATCGGTCAAGATCGCGATCTTCGAGGATCTGGTGCCGAGCCTGAAACCGACGACGATCCTGACCTCCAACACCTCGTCGATCTCGATCACCCGGCTGGCGTCGCGCACCGACCGCCCGGAGAAATTCATGGGCTTCCATTTCATGAATCCGGTGCCGGTGATGCAGCTTGTGGAACTGATCCGCGGCATCGCCACCGACGCCGAAACCTTCGATGCCTGCCACGCGGTGGTCGAACGGCTGGGCAAGACGGCGGCCACGGCCGAGGATTTTCCCGCCTTCATCGTCAACCGCATCCTGATGCCGATGATCAACGAAGCCGTCTATACGCTCTATGAGGGGGTCGGCAACGTCAACAGCATCGACCGCGCGATGAAGCTCGGGACGAACCACCCCATGGGGCCGCTGGAGCTGGCGGATTTCATCGGGCTGGACACCTGCCTTGCGATCATGAACGTGCTGCACGACGGGCTGGCCGACACCAAATACCGGCCCTGCCCCCTGCTCACGAAATACGTCGAGGCCGGGTGGCTGGGCCGCAAGTCAAATCGCGGGTTCTACGACTATCGCGGAGATGTTCCGGTGCCGACGCGCTGAAGGCCTCTGCCCTCAGGCAGTCCGCCCGCTTTGCATCAGCACCACAGGTTTGTCGCCTCGGCCTCGATCTTGCGCCTGATCGCGTCTTCTGCCGACCGGTGGTCGGTGACGGGGTGCCAAGCTCTTGGCGCAGCTTTTCCGCTGCCGTGGCCTTTGCCCCCGCTTCCAGCGCGCGGCCTTCCTGTTTCAGCCGGTTGCGCGAATCGCCTTTCAGATCCGGGCGGATCCCCGGCGCGGCCCAGGGCCCGGTGATCAGGACCGGCAGGGCGATGTCGTCGGACCCCGGCGGGGCGGGCGACCGGTCGATAGTACAGGGTCTGTGTCCCCAGATCCACGCTTCCCGCTCCGCGTGCGTTCATCAGCGGCAAGTCCAGTGTCAGATCGTCGTTGCGCAGCACCCCGCCATCGACGCTGAAGCTGGCGGCGACAGCCTCGAAAACGGTCTTGCTGTCCTTGCATACCCGGGATCGGTGGTGTGCAGCATTCCGGCGAGACCAAGCCCGTGCAGTTCCCCCGCCCCGGTGGAGTTCCACCCTCTCTTGACAGCGAGGCCGTAAGCGCCACTATGGAATTGCCGACGCCCAGCAGGTTCACCGCCATCGTGCCGGTGCCACCCGGCCCGTCAAAGCCCGTGGTTTCGCCCAGCAGCCGCGCGATCGACAGCCCCTCGCCCGAATGGTCGGTCCGGGCGGTAAGCCCGCCCCGCTGTTGACCTTCAGCGATCCGGCGATGCTGCCGCCGCAGGCCTCCCTGCGCCGGACTTCGGTCGCGGCACGGCCGTGCTCCAGCGTGACGAACAGATCAATGGGGCGCTGGCGCGCCGTACGATGTCTTCCGTACCGCAAAACGCAGCGTCGGCGTGCCGCGATCCCGCGTGGCATCCGGACGCCGCGTCGCCACCCGCCGCGACGGCTGCGCCACAAAATGCACACGGCCCTGCCAGCGGGCGTTCCGTTTGTGCCGCGCCGGGTGTATGGCAACGCCATGGCCATCAATCCACCCGATCTTCGCCCCGATCTTGCCCCCCGGCCCCGGCTGGGCGATGGCGTGCGCCCGGGCCAGCCCACCATCGGGATGGTGTCGCTCGGCTGTCCCAAGGCATTGGTGGACAGCGAGCGGATCCTGACCCGGCTGCGCGCCGAGGGTTACGGCATATCGCCCGACTATACAGGCGCCGATGCGGTGATCGTCAACACCTGCGGGTTCCTCGATTCCGCCAAGGCCGAGAGCCTTTCGGCCATCGGCGAGGCGCTGGCCGAGAACGGCAGGGTGATCGTCACCGGGTGCCTCGGGGCGGAGCCGGAGTTCATCACCGGGGCGCATCCGTCGGTTCTGGCCGTGACCGGGCCACACCAGTACGAACGGGTGCTGGATGCCGTCCATGCCGCGGTGCCGCCCGCGCCCGACCCGTTCGTGGATCTCTTGCCTGCCTCGGCGGTGTCGCTGACGCCGCGCCACTACAGCTATCTGAAGATCTCCGAGGGGTGCAATCACCGCTGCAAGTTCTGCATCATTCCCGACATGCGCGGGCGGCTGGTGTCGCGCCCCGCCCATGCGGTGCTGCGCGAGGCGGAACGCCTGGTTGCGGCGGGGGTGAAGGAACTGCTGGTGATCTCTCAGGACACCAGCGCCTATGGCGTCGACATCCGCCATGCCGAGGACAAGGGCCACCGGGCCCACATCACAGACCTGGCGCGCGATCTCGGGTCGCTCGGGGCGTGGGTGCGGCTGCACTATGTCTATCCCTATCCCCATGTGCGCGACCTGATCCCGCTGATGGCGGATCCGGCCTGCGGCGTGCTGCCTTACCTCGACATCCCGTTCCAGCATGCCCATCCGGACGTGCTGCGCCGCATGGCCCGCCCCGCCGCCGCCGCCCGCACCCTGGACGAGATCGCCGCATGGCGCGGGGTCTGCCCCGACATCACCCTGCGCTCCACCTTCATTGTCGGGTTCCCCGGCGAGACGGAGGCAGAGTTCCAGACCCTGCTGGACTGGCTGGAGGCGGCACAACTGGACCGTGTCGGGTGTTTCCAGTACGAGGACGTGGCGGGGGCGCGGTCGAACGCCTTGCCGGATCACGTGCCCGCCGAGGTCAAGCAGGACCGATGGGACAGGTTCATGGCGATGTCCCAGGCGATTTCCGAGGCGAAACTTGCCGCAAAGGTCGGGCGACGGTTGCAGGTGATCGTTGATGACGTGGACGATGACGCCGCCACCTGCCGCAGCCACGCCGACGCACCGGAGATCGACGGCAACCTGTTCATCGACGAGGGATTTCAGGGGCTCACCGTTGGCGACATCGTCACGGTCGAGGTGGAAGAGGCGGCGGAATACGATCTCTGGGGGCGGCTTTCGCCTGCGTAATGCGGGGGAATGTGCATCACCCCTACGGCGAGCACTGGACAACGAACGCCCGCGGCGTAACCTGTCGCGTGATGACTGACCGAGGTTCCAGCCTTGCCGTTCCGGCC
>JBGTLJ010000543.1:0-2954 GCA_041744175.1 Oceaniglobus sp.
GCCCGCGGCCGATGCGGCTGGCCCGCCCGCGATGCGGACAGGCCACTGGCGCACATCACATTGCAGTGTTCAGCGGACCTTGGTTCACCGCGTCGCCATAGCTGTCGCGCGCGCTGTCGATGGACCCTGCATCAAGGAACACCTGCGCCACGCCATCCATGAAATCCTGCACGCCGCCGCCCATCCACTTCGGCCCGAGCTGTTCCTCCAGCGACGGGAACACGAAGGTGTCGATGGTCGCGGCGGTGGCTTCCAGATCCATCCCCGCGTCCTTGGCGATCACCTCCAGCATTTCTTCGCGATTCTCGCCGGCGTTCCACATGGCGTTGGCCTCTGCTGTCACCTTGAGGAATGCCGCCACGGTGTCGGAATTTTCGGCCACGTAGGACGCGGGCGCCGAGGTGACGTCGAACACCAGAATGCCCAATTCCTCTTTCTCCGCGCCGGTCAGCAGCACGTTGCCCGATTCCTTCATGCGCCGCAGCGCCCCGCCCCAGCCGCAGGCCATGTCGACAGACCCCTGCGAAAGCGCAGCGGCACCTTCCGCGGGGGCCATGTCGACGATGTCAACGCTGGCCGGATCGATGCCGAAATGATCCATCTGGCGCAGGAAACCATAGTGCGCGGCGGTGCCCAGCGGCACGGCGACCTTCTTGCCGACCAGATCGCCCGCCGTGGACTTGTCGATCTCCAGCGCCGAGGCGACGACGCAGTTGTCGTTCTCGGAATACGACACCGCGATGTCGACCGCCTGCAGATCCTGCCCCGCCGATGTGGCGACTACGAAGGGCGGCACGCCCTGGCTGACGGCAAGCTGCACGTCGCCCGATGCCATCGCCGCGCTCATGGCGGTGCCGGTGTCGAAGCTGACCCAGTTCACGGTCATCCCCATTTCCTCTTCATAGGTGCCCATCGCTTTGGCATACTGGAACGGCATCGGCCATTCGAGGAAATATGCCACGGTGATGTCGGCCTGCGCGGCCTGCGCGCCCAGCACAAGGCCAGTGGTGGCCAGCAGTGTCTTGAAGGTGGATCTCATCGCTGTCGTCTCCCGGTTGGCGGCCCGTCGTTGAATGCGGGCCACATTGTTGATCTTGCGCGCCATGGCCGATCCGGCCGCTGGGCTTGCGCGGATCATGGGTCGGCGGCAGATATCGCGCAACCCGTCACCCGTCGCAGGCCGTCAGAAATTCATCACTTGACCTGTATTTAATCGCCTTTCCGCCGGACCCGCCCACACTGACCACCTTCATGCCCCTGACATGATACCACATGTATTGCCCATATGGGTCCAGCGCCGTCGCGCGCCCCGCCCGCGACGCTGTCTCACGGTTCGGGAACCTGCCGGTGCCCTGAAACCTTGTCCCCGCACAGCGCGCGCGCCCGCACCTTTTGACCATCATACCTGCCGGCTTCTGGCGCTAGCGCATGACGCCATCTGGCCCTATCGCCGGTGCTTTGACAACGCCATGACTGGGTGTAGCATCGACGCCGAACCAATGACTGCGCAACGCAGTCCCCACCTTGCAATCCCAGAGGATCCCGCGATGAACGTCCCGTTTCAAGTCAACGACCCCCAGGGCATCGTCGATGCCGACCGCAATCATGTCTGGCATCACCTGATCCAGCACAAGCCGTTCGAAACGGTGGACCCGCGCATCATCGTCGAGGGCCGCGGCATGAAGGTGTGGGACATCAAGGGCAAGGAGCATCTGGATGCGGTGTCGGGCGGCGTGTGGACCGTGAACGTTGGTTATGGCCGCGAACGCATCGCCGACGCGGTGCGCGATCAGCTGGTCAAGCTCTGCTATTTCGCCGGGTCCGCCGGATCGGTGCCGGGGGCGAACTTTTCCAGGCGGCTGATCGAAAAGATGCCGGGCATGAGCCGCGTATATTTCGCCAATTCGGGGTCCGAGGCGAACGAGAAGGGCTTCAAGATGGTGCGCCAGATCGCCCACAAGAAATACGGCGGCCTGAAGAACAAGATCCTGTACCGTGAACGGGATTACCACGGCACCACCATCGGCTGCCTGTCGGCGGGCGGGCAGGACGAACGCAACGCGCAGTACGGCCCCTTCGCCCCGGCCTTCATCCCGGTGCCCCATTGCCTGGAATACCGCGCCCATGAACAGGGCTGGGGCGATCTGTCGGGCGAAGCCTACGGCGTGCGCGCCGCCCAAGCCATCGAAGAGGTGATCCTGCGCGAGGGCCCCGACACCGTCGGTGCGCTGTGTCTCGAACCGGTGACGGCGGGCGGCGGCGTGATCCCGCCGCCGCCGGGCTACTGGCCGACGGTTCAGGAGATCTGCCGCAAGTACGATATCCTGCTGCACATAGATGAGGTTGTGTGCGGCCTCGGGCGCACCGGCACCTGGTTCGGCTATCAGAACTACGACATCAAACCCGACATCGTGACGATGGCCAAGGGCGTGGCGTCGGGCTACGCCGCGATTTCGTGCTGCGTGACGACAGAGGCGGTGTTCGAGATGTTCAAGGACGATGCGGACGATCCGATGAACTATTTCCGCGACATATCCACCTTCGGGGGCTGCACGTCCGGCCCTGCCGCCGCGCTGGAAAACATGGCGATCATCGAGGAAGAGGATCTGCTGGCCAACTGCCTGACCATGAGCGACAGGCTGATGGGCAATTTGCACGCGCTGGCCGACAAGCACGCCGTGATCGGTCAGGTGCGGGGCAAGGGGCTGTTCTGCGGCGCCGAACTGGTGGCCGACCGCGAAACCCGCGAACCGCTGGCCGAAAAGCTGGTCCAGGCGGTGGTGGCCGACTGCATGGCACAGGGTCTGATCATCGGCGCCACCAACCGCAGCGTGCCGGGCAGGAACAACACCCTGTGCCTGTCGCCCGCGCTGATCGCCACCGCCGACGACATCGACCACATCACCGATGGCATCGACAGCGCCCTGACCCGCGTCCTCGCCTGACGGCGGCGC
>JBGTLJ010000544.1:0-3092 GCA_041744175.1 Oceaniglobus sp.
GGTCGTCTCGACGCTCGCGGCACCGCGTGCGGCGCGGGCGGCGGCGCATTCGGGCGGCGTCGTGGACCTGACCCATACCTTCACGCCCGACTTTCCGACGTTTTCCGGCGAACCGGGTCTGGCGATGGAAAAGACGGTGAAGTTCGAGGAAAGCGGCTATCAGCTGTTCCGCCTGACCATCGACGAACATTCCGGCACCCATGTGGACGCGCCGCTGCATTTCAGCGCCGACGGCATGTCGGTGGACGAACTGGATCCGGCATCTCTGGTCTGTCCGCTCTGCGTGGTGGACATCACGGCCCGGGCGGCGGACGAGCCCAACACCATGGTCACGGCAGAGGACATCGAAGCCTGGATCTCGGCAAACGGCGAGATTCCCGCCGGTGCCTGCGTCGCCATGCTGTCGGGCTGGGGCGCCAAGCTGGGCACGGCGGCGTTCCGCAACGACGATGCGGGCAACTTCGCGTTTCCAGGATTTTCCAAGGCGGCCACAGACTTGCTGGCCGACATGGACGTGGCGGCGATCGGCGTCGATACCCTGTCGCTCGATCCCGGCAATTCGGCAGACTTCGCAGTGCATTACGCGTGGCTGCCCTCGGGGCGCTACGGGATCGAGAACCTTGCAAATCTGGACCGGGTTCCGGCCGCCGGTGCAACGGTCGTCGTCGGCGCACCCAAACACGGTGGCGGCACCGGCGGCCCGGCCCGTGTGCTGGCCCTGGTATGACGATGCGCGGCGTCCTGATCGTTGCCTCCGCTCTGGCACTGCCCATGGCGGCATTGGCGCAGGACGTCGATTGCAACAATCAACAGACCCAATACGCATTGAATGTCTGTTCCAGCGCGGCGGCGCAACGCAGCGACGGCGAACTCAACCAGGTCTGGGGCCAGATCAAGCCCCGGGCCGACGGCGAGGGGTGGGGCGGCGCGCTGCTGAACGAACAGCGCGCCTGGATCGCAACCCGTAACGCACGCTGCGAATCCGTGCGCGCCAGTTTCGGTCAGGGCAGCATGGCCCCAGCCGCGTATTACATGTGCATCGACGACATGACCCGTGCCCGCATTGCGATGCTGAAGTCGTTGTTCTGATGGCGACCGTTCCGCTTGTTTCCGACGATGCGGCCGATCCGGACGTGCGCGCGGTGTTCGAAGACATCCGCGCCACCCGGGGCGGCGATTTCATCAACAATTTCTGGCGCGCGCTGGCCAATGACCCGGTTCTGCTGGCGGCGACATGGGCGCGGCTGAAGGCGGTGATGGGGCCGGGCGATCTGGATCCGCGGGTCAAAGAGATGATCTATGTTGCTGTTTCGGCCGCCAATGGATGCAATTACTGCGTCCATTCCCACACCGCCGCCGCCAGGGCAAAGGGCATGACAAAGCGGCAACACGGGGAATTATTGCAGGTGATCGCCATGGCGTCGCAAACCAATGCGCTGGCAGATGCGTTGAGGTGCGATATCGATCCGGCGTTTTTGGCCTGATCGCGTTTCCCCGAAAGGACTACACATGAACCGTCGCAAATCGAACCATGCCACCCCCGCCGACATGATCGCGCTGTGGACCTCGACCAGCCAGATGCTGGTCGAGGCACAGACCGTCGTGGCCCTGCGGATGCTGGGGATGGCCGGTATCTGGCCCGTCGCCGCCACCGAGAACACCCGCATGGTGGAAGAAAAGATGCCCGCTCTGATCGCCTCCGGCATTGCAGCGGGGCAGGCTGCCATGGCGATGAAGCGCCCCGATGAGATCATGGCGGCGGCGGTAAGACCTCTCGGGGTCAAGACACGCTCCAACGCCCGCCGCCTGTCGCGCTACAGGAAAAGCTGAGCCATGCCCATCGCCATCGCCCGCACAACCTACGCCGACATGTATGGCCCCACCACGGGCGACAGGGTGCGACTGGCAGACACCGACCTTGTCATCGAGGTTGAGAAAGACCTGACAACTTACGGAGAAGAGGTCAAATTCGGCGGCGGCAAGGTGATCCGCGACGGGATGGGGCAGAGCCAGATCCCGCGCGCGGGCGGGGCGGTGGATACCGTGATCACCAATGCGCTGATCGTGGACCATACCGGCATCTACAAGGCCGACGTGGGCATCCGCGGCGGCGTGATCCACCGCATCGGCAAGGCCGGCAACCCCGACACGCAACCGGGTGTGGATATCGTCATCGGACCGGGGACCGAGGCGATTGCGGGCGAGGGGCGGATCCTGACCGCAGGCGGGTTCGATTCCCATATCCATTTTATCTGCCCCCAGCAGATGGAGGATGCGCTGCATTCCGGCGTCACCACCATGCTGGGCGGCGGCACCGGCCCGGCCCACGGCACGCTGGCCACCACCTGCACGCCCGGACCATGGCATATCGGGCGGATGTTGCAGGCCATCGACGGCGTTCCCATGAACCTCGGGTTTTCCGGCAAGGGCAATGCGTCGCACCCCGCCGCCCTCGTCGAAATGGTCAGGGGCGGCGCCTGTTCGCTGAAGCTTCACGAGGATTGGGGCACCACCCCCGCCGCCATAGACTGCTGCCTTTCGGTGGCCGACGACATGGACGTGCAGGTGATGATCCACACCGACACGCTGAACGAATCGGGCTTCGTGGAAAATACCATCGCGGCCATCAGGGGGCGCACGATCCACGCCTTCCACACCGAAGGCGCGGGGGGCGGCCATGCCCCGGACATCATCAAGGTCGTGTCGCTCCCGAACGTGATCCCGTCCTCCACCAACCCCACGCGCCCATACACGGTGAACACCCTGGAAGAGCATCTGGACATGCTCATGGTCTGCCACCACCTGGACAAATCCATCCCCGAGGATGTGGCATTCGCCGAATCGCGCATCCGGCGCGAAACCATCGCGGCCGAGGACATCCTGCACGACATGGGCGCGTTTTCCATAATCGCGAGCGTCCGTCTGGCCATGGGCCGGGTGGGCGAGGTGCTGATCCGCACCTGGCAGACCGCGGCCAAGCTGCGCGAGCAGCGCGGCCCGCTGCCGGGCGACGATGGCGAGGCCGACAATCTGCGCGCGCGGCGCTATGTCGCGAAGTACACGATCAACCCGGCGATCGCGCATGGCATCGC
>JBGTLJ010000545.1:0-4851 GCA_041744175.1 Oceaniglobus sp.
GATTGGTTCGCCTCAGATGGCAGCATCCGACCCCAACACCCATCGTGTCCGCCGAAATGACTAACTCACGCCAAAACGGCACCCAAACGTCGAAACTCAAGTCGACAACGAGATCTATCGAGTTTCCACACAGCCTCTCCGTGAAGTTGCCAATAGAGGTGACGGCTCCGTCACGATTTTCGTGCGGTCATGCTTGCTCTGGGCGTCACTTGCGCGGCTCGATCGGCCTGTATGGGCCATCCATCCGGCAAGAGGCCTGTTCCGCCACCCACATGCCTATCGACATCCGCGCGGTCTGTACTTCAGTGGTTTTCACCGATACCCCCGCACCATCGGACCACACCGGCACGCACAGTTTGCCGACTATTTTCCGTGAGTCGTGCCCCCCGGGGCGCAGATCTGAAGCGGCAGGTCCTCCTTTTGGGCCGGACTTTTCGGCGCCGGGCAGGGCGGCGCAGATCGCATCAGGATCGCGGCGGTCTTTCGGGCAACCGTGTCTGCCCGGCACAACCGATACGAAACGGCATGTGGCCAAAGGATGACCCGACCGGTCACGCCCTCCTGCGCAGTTCATGCGCCTTTAACACGCCGTTCCAACAGCGATATTGCCCACCCGTAACCGCCCTGCTAACATCGCCAGATGAAAATCGCCGCACCCGCATCCTGCTGCATTCCCTGCTGACATCACCTGCGGCCGGTCTTTCGGTTTTCAATCTCACCCGATGTTGCTAAGCCCGCCGCATGCCGAACTTCGGTCCCGAAAGGCACGCCATGACCCACATCCGACTGCACAATTCCATGACCCGCAAGCGCGAGGATTTCGCGCCCATCGACCCGGAAAACGTGCGGATGTATGTCTGCGGCCCCACAGTCTATGACCGTGCCCATCTGGGCAATGCCCGCCCCGCGATCGTCTTCGATGTGCTCTATCGCCTGCTGCGCCACACCTATGGCGCGGACCACGTGACCTATGTGCGCAACATCACCGACGTGGACGACAAGATCAACGCGCGGGCGACGGAAACCGGGCGCAGCATTGCGGAAATCACCGAGGAAACAACGGGTTGGTACCTCGACGACATGGCGGCCCTCGGCAACCTGATGCCGACCCACACCCCCCGCGCCACGCACTACATTCCGCAAATGGTGGCGATGATCGAACGCCTGATCGCCTCTGGCCATGCCTATGAGGCAGAGGGCCACGTCCTGTTTTCGGTCGAAAGTCATGGCGGCTACGGCGCGCTTTCGGGGCGTTCGATGGACGACATGATCGCCGGCGCCCGTGTCGAAATCGCCCCCTACAAACGCAATCCCATGGACTTCGTGATGTGGAAACCCTCTGACGATGGCCTGCCGGGATGGCCATCACCCCGGGGCCGGGGCCGCCCCGGCTGGCACATCGAATGCTCGGCCATGGCCGCCGATCTGCTGGGCGAAACCTTCGACATCCACGGCGGCGGCAACGATCTGATGTTCCCGCACCACGAAAACGAGATCGCTCAGAGCCTGTGCGCACACGGTGGCGAAACCATGGCAAACATTTGGCTCCATAATGAAATGCTGCAGGTGGACGGAAGGAAGATGTCGAAATCCCTCGGCAATTTCTTCACCGTCCGCGACCTGCTGGACCAGAGCATCCCGGGCGAAGTGATCCGCTTTGTCATGCTTTCAACGCATTACCGCAAGCCGATGGACTGGACCGACGAAAAACGCAACGAGGCGGCGGCAACGCTGGACGCCTGGCGCGCGATCCTGCGCAAGCACGGCTATGGTGCGCCGATGGTGGCACAGCTGAAATCCAGTGGCGACTGGACCTTTGATCGTGAGTTTATCGACAATCTGGGCAGCGACCTGAACGTCCCCGGCGCCATCGCCCGGCTGCACGTCCTGTCCCGGGCAAAGACGGCGCAGGGTCTCATCGGCCTGGCGGCAGGGGTGGAAATGCTGGGCCTTGTCGCAGACTGGGCGGTGCTTGACCGCGTGTCGGGGCAGGGGGCGGACCTTCCCGAATGGGTCGCCCCCGCCGTCGAAGATCTTCTCGCGCGCCGACAAAAGGCCCGCGAAGGCAAGAACTGGACAGAGGCCGACCGCCTGCGCGATGTGCTCAGCACGGCAGGGGTTCAGGTTGCCGACGTGAAAGGAGCCGTGACATGGACGACGGGCCCCGATTTCGACGTGACGAAGCTGGAGGTCATGGAATGACTGCCCGGACACATGCGAAGTGCAGCCCCCCGGCGCGGGTGGGGGAGAATCCCCCGCCCGGGGGGGCGGTCGGCGGATGCCCGGGGCGCCCCCGGGCGGTACATTTCCGACATGGCGGCGAACAGTTTGATACCGTTGCACACTCTGCCCAAACCACTGCCCCCCGCCCATGACCGAACGCCTCTATCTCTATGACACCACCCTGCGCGACGGCCAGCAGACCCAGGGTGTTCAGTTCTCGACGCCGGAAAAGCTGCGCATCGCTTCGATGCTGGACGACCTTGGCGTCGATCACATCGAGGGCGGCTGGCCCGGCGCCAACCCGACCGACAGTGCGTTCTTCGACGCCGCGCCACCGATGCGCGCCACCTTCACCGCCTTCGGCATGACCAAACGTGCGGGCCGCTCAGCCGCCAACGACGACGTTCTGGCGGCGGTGCTGAATTCAGACACCCCGGCGGTCTGCCTCGTGGGCAAGACCCACGATTTCCACGTGCACACCGCCTTGAACATTCCGCTCGAGGACAACCTCGACAACATCGCGGCCTCGATCCGGCATGTCGTCGCCCAAGGCAAAGAGGCGCTGTTCGATGCCGAGCATTTCTTTGACGGTTACGCGGCAAATTCCGACTATGCCCTGCAATGCCTGCGCGCGGCCCACGATGCGGGCGCACGCTGGATCGTGCTCTGCGACACCAACGGAGGCACCCTGCCGCGCGATATCGGCCGGATCACGACGCAGGTGATCGCCGCCGGGATTCCCGGCACGCACCTTGGCATCCACACCCACGACGACACCGGCAACGCCGTCGCCGGAACCCTTGCCGCCGTCGATGCGGGCGCGCGCCAGATCCAGGGCACGCTCAACGGACTCGGCGAACGCTGCGGCAACGCCAACCTCACCACGCTTATCCCGACGCTGTTGCTGAAGGAGCCGTACAAGAGCCGCTATTGCATCGGCGTGAGCTTGGAAAAGCTGACCGGCCTCACCCGTGCCGCCCGTTTGCTCGACGATATCCTCAACCGCGTGCCGCAACGCGCCGCGCCCTATGTCGGGGCCTCGGCCTTCGCTCACAAGGCCGGGCTGCACGCCAGCGCGATCCTGAAGGATCCGACGACCTATGAACACATTGACCCGGCAAGCGTTGGAAACGCCCGCATCGTGCCAATGTCCAATCAGGCGGGGCAAAGCAACCTGCGCGCCCGTCTTGCCGACATGGGGCTTGAAGTGGCATCCGGCGATCCGGCCCTTGCGCAGATCCTCGACGACGTGAAATCCTTTGAGGATCAGGGGTATTCCTATGATACCGCACAGGCGAGTTTCGAGCTGATCGCGCGCAGGGCCCTGAAACGGATGCCGAATTTCTTCGAGGTCAAGCGCTACCGGGTCACGATCGAGCGGCGCAAGAACAAGTACGACCGCATGGTCACCCTGTCGGAGGCCGTCGTCGTGGTGAAGATCGGCGGCGAAAAAAAACTGTCGGTGAGCGAATCGATGGACAATACCGGCAGCGACCGAGGTCCGGTCAACGCGCTGTCAAAGGCGCTGGCCAAGGATCTAGGGCCGTATCAGGCGATCATCGACGACATGCGGCTGGTGGATTTCAAGGTTCGCATCACGCAAGGCGGAACCGAGGCGGTGACCCGCGTCATCATCGACAGCGAGGATTCGCAGGGCCGACGCTGGTCCACGGTGGGGGTGTCGGCCAACATCGTCGATGCGTCGTTCCAGGCGCTGCTGGATGCGATCAACTGGAAGCTGGTGCGCGACGGGGCCACGCCATGAAGCCGTTCTTCCAGCTTCACAGTGGGCTGATGCGCGAAGGTCCGGGCAGCGCCGAAGACGTCCAATGGGCGCTGAAGGTGGCGGGCACGCCCCTGCGCGCGCGGATGTGCGATGCCGCCTGCGGCCCGGGCGCCGATGCGGTGACCATGGCCGCGGCACGTCCGGCGGGCAGTGTCCACGCCATCGACCGGATGCCGCATTTCGTCAGCGCGGCGCGCTCGCGGCTGTCGCAGTTTCCAGGGCGCGTCACCGTCGAAAAGGGCGACGTGGCCCGCATATCCGGGCCTTTCGATCTGATCTGGTGTGCGGGTGCACTTTATTTCCTCGGTGTCGCCGAAGGGCTCGAAACGTGGCGCGCGGCCCTGGCCCCGGGCGGACGCGTCGCGTTTTCCGAACCCTGCATGGTCAGCAAGCCGACCCCGGTCACCGATGCGTTCTGGGAAGAATATCCCGAAATCACCGGATACGAGGGCATCGTCGCCCGGGTGCGCGCCGGCGGCTACCGGGTCATCGACCGGCGGATGATCGTCGGCGCCGGGTGGGAAAACTATTATCGCCCGATGCAGGCGCGCATCGACCTGCTCCGTCCCACCGCCAGCCCGGAACTGATCGAGGCGCTGGACGAGGGCCAGCGCGAGATCGACCTCTGGACCCAGGCTCCGGACCAGATCGCCTATGCCCTTCTGGTCGTCGAACCCGCATGAGCCTGATGGCCTGCGCCGACATCGTCCGCAGGGGCGATCCCGATCGATTCTTGGCCACGATGGCCGCACCGGCAGCGGCGCGGGCGGTGCTGTTTCCGCTTTATGCCTTCAACGTCGAGGTGGCGCGCGCGCCATGGGTGACGGCCGAACCGATGATCG
>JBGTLJ010000546.1:0-6787 GCA_041744175.1 Oceaniglobus sp.
GATCCGGCGGCGCAGGCGCGGCAGCACCGAAGCGAAACGCGCCAGTTCGTCGAACTTGCGGCGGGCGCGGAATGCGGTCCAGTCCGCATGATAGCGGTATTGCTTGCGGGCCCGGACGTCGCGGCCCGTGGCCTGAAGATGGCCGCGCGCATCGGGGCACATCCAGACATCGACATAGGCGGGCGGCACCGCCAGCGCGGCGAGGCGCGTGCGTTCGTCCGCATCGTCGATCCGCGTGCCGTCTGGGGAACGGTAGGTGAAACCGCGCCCGGACCGGCGGCGGCTGATGCCGGGCCGGGTGTCTGGGAAATGGATCAGATCGGGTGGGGTCACGGCGTTGTCACTGGTCAATGCCATAGCGCAACGCGACCGGCTCTCAGGCGGTTCCTGCGTCACCTTGCCCCCGACGGGCGATCCGGGATAGGCAACGCCATTGCACCGCGCACGACGCCGCGCGGCACGATTAAGCACGACAAAAAGAGGATGCGCCATGTACGCGCCGACGCATAACCTGCCCATCGTGATGCCCGAACCCGTCGCGCGCGAGACGTTCACCGATGCCGACGCCGCGGTCGCGCGGCTGACCGTGCTTTACGACGACGCCTGCGCGTTCCTCGGGCGGCATTTCATCGCGTCGATGTCCGGCAAGGCCCCGACATCGCGGTATCGCGCGTTCTATCCCGAGATCCGGTTCGCGACCACCAGCTTTGTGGGCGTCGACAGCCGGTTGAGTTTCGGTCACGTGGCGGCGCCGGGCACCTATTCGACCACCATCACCCGCCCCGACCTGTTCGCCAACTATCTGCGCCAGCAGATCCGCCTGCTGGTCGAGAACCACGGCGTCGGCGTGCAGATCGGCGTGTCCGACACCCCGATCCCGGTGCATTTCGCGGTGGCGGGCGACGGGTCGATCACCGTGCCCCACGATGGGCCGGCGGACTTCACCCTGCGCGACGTGTTCGACGTGCCCGACCTTGCCACCACCAACGACGACATCGTCAACGGGTTCGGATTCACCTATCCCGACGGAGCGGCGCCGCTGGCACCGTTCACCGCCCAGCGCATCGACTATTCTTTGGCCCGGCTCAGCCACTATACCGCCACCAGCCCCGATCATTTCCAGAACCACGTGCTGTTCACCAACTATCAGTTCTATATCGAGGAGTTCGAGGCCTACGCCCGCGCCATGCTGGCCGATCCCGCCAGCGGCTATTGCAGTTTCGTCGGTCCCGGCAACCTTGCGATCGACAGCGCCGCTGCTCCGCCGCCGGTGCTGGCCAAGCTGCCGCCGATGCCGTCCTATGACCTGAAACGCACGGACGGCGGCGGCAGCCCCCTCGTGAACATCGGCGTCGGCCCGAGCAACGCCAAGACCGCGACCGACCACATCGCGGTGCTGCGCCCCCATGCCTGGATCATGGTCGGCCATTGCGCGGGGCTGCGCAATTCCCAGCGGATGGGGGATTTCGTGCTGGCCCATGCGTATCTGCGCGAGGACAAGGTGCTGGACGACGACCTGCCGGTCTGGGTGCCGATCCCGGCGCTGGCGGAGATCCAGATCGCGCTGGAGGATGCGGTGGAGCGGGTGACCGAGCTCGAGGGCTACGAGCTGAAGCGGATCATGCGCACCGGCACCGTCGCGAGCCTGGACAACCGCAACTGGGAGCTGCGCGACCAGTCCGGTCCGGTGCAGCGCCTGAGCCAGTCGCGCGCTGTCGCGCTGGACATGGAAAGCGCGACCATCGCCGCCAACGGTTTCCGGTTCCGCGTGCCCTATGGCACCTTGCTGTGCGTGTCCGACAAGCCGCTGCACGGCGAGCTGAAGCTGCCCGGGATGGCCAGTGATTTCTACCGCACCCAGGTGGCGCGCCACCTGCTGATCGGGATCCGCGCCATGGAATCCCTGCACGGAATGCCGCTGGACCGCATCCATTCGCGCAAGCTTCGCTCGTTCGAGGAGACCGCGTTTCTCTGATCGGCATCAATCCTGCTAAAAATGCATGGTTTGTTGGGAAAATCGACCACTAATCGTTGTGCCCCGTGCCCGGATAGGTCTAAATCGCGCCAATGGGCCCCAAACAGGGCAGATTGAGGAGAGCGAAGATGGCGAAACCGATGACCAAGACCCAGCTTGTGGCCGCGCTGGCCGATGACATGGGCACCGACAAGAAGGCCGCCGGCACGGCGCTGGACAGCATGATCAGCATCATCACCCGCGAGGTGTCGGGCGGCGGGGCAGTGACCCTGCCGGGGATCGGCAAGATCTATTGCCGCGAGCGCCCCGAGCGGATGGTACGCAACCCCGCCACCGGCGAGCAGATCAAGAAGGACGCCGACAAGGTGGTGAAGATGACCATCGCCAAGGCGCTGAAGGACAGCGTCAACGGCTGACCGCCTGCGGTCGCGCGTTTCAGCGAAGGGCCGCCCGGTCATGGGCGGCCCTTTTGCGTCCGGCGTCGCGCCGTGAGTATTTTTGCGAAAGAGAAGCGGGGGCGCAGGAAAGCCGCCGATGGGCGAGGGCGTGTGGCCGCCGGTTCAGACGGTTTGCGGCAGGCGGGTTGCGGGCGGGGTGTTGCGCGACCTGTTCGAGGTGACGCGCCCGTCGATGATCGTCATCCCGACGCCGGGCAGGTTGCCGAGCTGGACGGAGCCGAGCATCGTGCTGCCGCCGGAATGCTGCGCCTGATCCATCAGCACGAAATCGGCGCACATGCCGGGTTCGATCAGCCCGGTGTCGAGCTTTCGCTGTCGGGCGGTGTTGCCGGTGGCGAAGCAGAAGGCGATTTCGGCGGGGACATTGCCCAGCGACGACAGCATGGCGACCATCCGCAGGATCCCGAGCGGCTGCACCCCAGAGCCTGCGGGGCCGTCGGTGCCGAGGATGATCTGGTCCAGCTTGCCAAGCTCGCGCGCGGTGTTCAGGGTCAGCAGCGCCGCGCGTTCGTTGCCGTTGTGGACGATTTCCAGCGCCTGCTTGCAGCTTTCGCACAGGCAGACGATCTGATCGTCCGGCAGCGCCGAATGGCCGCCGTTGATATGGCCCACCACATCCGTCCCGGTTTCCAGCACCATGTCGGCGTCGATCAGCCCGGAGCCGGGGATCGAGGGGCCACCGGTGTGGATCGTGCTCTGGATGCCGTATGTGCGGGCCCAGCCGACCATCTGGTTTGCCGTCTTGCCGTCCTTGACCGATCCCAGCCCGACCTCGCCGATCAGCCGGACGCCCGCCTCTGCCATCTGGCGGAAGTGGTCTTCCTCCAGGCCGGTTTGTAGAAGCGGCGCGCCGGCATGGACCTTGACGCCCGACGGGCGGAAATTTTCGTACCAGCGCTGTGCGGCGATCGCCATCGCGACGGTGCCCACCGGATCGTTGGGGCGGCCGGGCATGTGAACCTCTCCCGCCGAGATCATCGTGGTGACGCCGCCGTGCAGTGTGCTGTCGATCCAGTGCAGCTGTTGCTGGCGGGGGGTGTAATCGCCGACGACGGGGTGCACGTGGCTGTCGATCAGACCGGGGGCGAGGGCGGTGCCGTTGGCATCCACGGTGGTGGTCGCGCCGCTCTGGTCCAGATCGCTGCCGCGGCCGATCTCGGCGATCTTTCCGTCGATGCAGATGATACAGTCGGCATCGAGGATCGGTTGCTCGATCCGGCCCGACAGCATCAGGCCGATGTTCTTGATCACCAGTTTCTCGGACATGTCGTTCACTCCGGTTTCAGACGCCAAGGCGCCGGGTCAGGATGGCGGGGTCGGCGCGCAGGGTGTCGCCGCTCCGGGTTTCGACGCTGCGCCCGTTCTCGATGAACACGGCGTGGTCGGCCATGGACAGGATCGCCTCCATCCGCTGTTCCACCAGCACCACGGCCACGCCTTCGGCCTTCATCCGCAGCACCACATCACGGATCTGGGCGATCATGCTGGGCTGCAACCCTTCGGTGGGTTCATCCAGCAGCAGCACCCGGGGCCGCAGGCACAGGGCGCGGGCGGTGGCCAGCATCTGCTGTTCGCCGCCCGACAGGGTTTCGGCGCGTTGCGAAAGGCGTTCGCGCAGGCGCGGAAAGATATCGAGAACCCAAGTGCGGGTATCGGCCCCCTCGCCGCAGGCCATCAGCCCCACCTCGATGTTTTCGGCCACGCTCAGTTCGGCGAACAGGCGGCGGCCCTGTGGAACGTAGCCGATGCGCCGCCCCGCGATCCGGTCGGCACGCATTGTGTGGAGCGGTTCGCCGTCCAGGGTGATCGCCCCGCCGGTGATCGGCAGCAGGCCGATGATCGCGCGCATCACCGTGGTCTTGCCCGCGCCGTTGCGCCCCAGCAGGCAGGTGATGTCGCCGGGCCTTGCGCTCAGCGACACGCCGAACAGCGTCCTGACCCGGCCATGTGCGGCGTGGATGTCGGTGATCTCAAGCATCCGGGATGCCGAGGTAGGCGGCCTGCACCGCCTTGTTGGCGCGGATCTGGCCCGGGGTGCCTTCGGCCAGCACGGCGCCCTGATCAAGCACGGTGATGAACTGCGCGGTTTCCATCACCACCGACATGTTGTGTTCGATCAGCAGCACCGTGGTGTCGCCGAGGCCGGTGATCAGGGACTTGAATTCCACCACTTCGGCTTCGGCCAGACCCTGGGTCGGTTCGTCGAGGATGAACAGGCGCGGGTCCTGCACCAGCCCCATGCCGATTTCGAGGATCCGCTGGTGGCCGTAGCTGAGATCGCCCGCACTCTGGGTGGCGCGGTCCGCCAGACCGACGCGGTCCAGCACCCGGGCCACATCGGCGTCGTCCCCCCCGGCGCGGCGCGCGGCCAGGGCGACGTTTTCATGCACGCTCAGAGCCGCGAAGACGCTGGTGATCTGGAAGGTATAGGCGATCCCCAGCGCGATGCGTTTATGGGCGGGCAGGCGCGATATGTCCTGCCCGTCAAAGGTCACGGTGCCGCGCGTCGCGTCGATCCGTCCGCAGAGCATCCCGACGAAGGTGGATTTGCCCGCGCCGTTGGGGCCGATCAGCGCGCGGATCTGCCCCGCGGGCAGGTCGAAATCGATATCGGTGTTGGCCTTTACCCCGGCATAGGTCCGGGTCAGACCACGGGTCGACAGGATCACGGGTGCCCGCGCGGCACCTATGGCAGCCACGACAGACCCCTCTTTCGCAGGGTGCCGAGGATGCCCTGGGGCAGGAACATCGTCAGCGCCACCAGCACGACCCCGGCGATCAGCATGTAGGCATCGGTGATGTCGCCGGCGATGTCGAAGAGGTAGATCATGAACGCCGCGCCGACGAGCGGGCCGAGGGTCGTGCCCGCCCCCCCCAGCAGCACGTAGAGCAGCGGCAGGATCGAATAGGGCACGGCGGCGAAACTGGCCCCTGCATAGCCGAACAGCAATGCATAGGCGGCCCCAGCCAGCCCCGAGATCGTGCCCGATGCCACCAGCGCCAGCCATTTCAGGCGCTGCACGTCATAGCCCAGCATGGTGGCGCGGGCCTCGTTCTCGCGGATCGCCACGAGAGATCGGCCGAACGGCGCGCGCACGATGGCGCCGATCAGCAGGAGCGTGACGGAGAACAGGGTCAGGGCGGCGAAATAGCGCCCCGTCGCGCCGGTCAGATCGAAGCCCGCGATCCGGCGCATGGCCTGCGGGATGACGAAACCTTCCTCGCCCCGGGTCAATGCGCTGAAGTACAGCACCACAAGATAGCCGCATTGCGCGAACATCAGGGTGACGATCATGAAGGCGACGCCCCGGGTGCGCAGGGCCAGCGCGGCGACTACCGCGGCGGTGACTGCGGCGCAGAGCAGACCGGCGATCAGGGCCGGCAGGGCGGGTGTGGCAAGGTGTTCCATGGACAGGGCGAGGCCGTACATGCCGGCCGCGAAGAACAGCGCGTGGCCGAGCGACAGCAGGCCCGTGTAGCCGAAGGCGAGGTTGTAGCCCATGGCGTAGATCGCCAGCACCATGATCCGGGCGAGGTTGCCCGAGTGATAGGCGGGGAGGATGAAATAAAGCGCGGCGAGGACGGCAATGACACCAACGTGCAACCCGAACGCGCGCTGCATCAATGCGCCTTCTTGCCGAGCAGGCCCTGAGGGCGGAACACCAGCACCATCGCGACGGCCAGCGTGGCGAGGATCTTTGCCAGCGTCGGCGAGAAGAACACCGACACGATGCCGTCGCTCATCCCGATCAAGAGCGCCGCGATCACCGTGCCGGGGAGCGAGCCGAGCCCGCCGATGATCACCACGATGAATGACAGGAGCAGCGGGTCGGCGCCCATCAGGTAATGCGCCTGCTGGATCGGCACCACCAGCACCGCGCCCAACGCCGCCAGCGCCGCGCCCAGCCCGAAGACCATGGCATAGACCCGGGACACCGGGATGCCGAACGCCTGGGCCATGGCGCTGTCCTGCTGGGTGGCGCGCATGATCAGCCCCGCGCGGGTGCGGGTCATCAGCAGCCAAAGCGCAACGAGGATCGCGGCGGCGGCGAAGATCACGAACAGCTTGTAGGATGTGATCGACAGCCCCCAGGGAAAATAGAACGACAGCGACCCGTCGACCCATTCGGCCCAGGGCAGCGGGATGCGGTGGTTGAACGGCGGCTCGACCGGGCGGGCATCGGGCCCGAAGGTCATCAGCGTGCCCTGCTGGATGATGTAGAGCAGGCCGATGGTGGCGACGATGGTGCGTTCCGGGTCATAATCGATATGTTGCAGGATCAGCTTGTCGGCGGCGGCGGCCAGCGCCCCGACAAGGGCGGGCGCGATGATCAGCGCCGCGACGAACCCCAGC
>JBGTLJ010000547.1:0-2174 GCA_041744175.1 Oceaniglobus sp.
GAGCAGGCGCTCTCGGAATACGGCTACCGGATGGGCTATGGCGCCGCGATCGCAGTGATCCTGTTCGCCATCATGATGGTCTTCATCTCGGGCTTCATCTGGAAGATGGTTCGCGACGAACGGGAGGGATACTGACATGTCGGACCCCTTCCGAACCGCCGTCGCCGCGATCTGCCGGCGGTTGCCGGGGGCGGAGGTGTCCGATCCCTGGGGCGGCGGCCACGACGCTTGGAAGGTCGGTGGCAAGATGTTCGCCTGCATCGGCACGGTCGCGCAGGGCACCGCCCCGTCCCACGCGGCCAGCGCCAGCGTCTGCGTCGCGGTGTCGATCCGCCAGGTCTGGATCACTTTACCGCGCCGAGCGTCAGCCCCGCGATGAAATGCTTCTGCATCAGAAAGAACATCAGCACCGGCGGCAACGCCGCGACGATCGACCCGGCCGACACCAGGTGCCATGCCGCGACCCACTGCCCGTTCAACGAATAGAGCCCTGCGGTGACGGGCTGTGTGCTTGCCCCCGTGGTCAGGACCGTCGCCCAGAAATAGTCGTTCCAGATGAAGGTGAAAACCAGCACCGACAGCGCCGCAATGGCGGGCCGCATGATCGGCAGCACGATATACCAGAAGATGCGCCATTCCGCCACGCCTTCGACCCGCGCGGCCTCGATCAACTCGCGCGGCAATGCCATGATGAAATTGCGCATGAACAGAGTGCAGAAGCCGGTCTGAAATGCGACGTGGAACAGCACCAGGCCGGTGGTCGTGTTGTAAAAGCCCAATTGCAGCGTCAGGTCGCGCACCGGCACCATGAGAATCTGGAACGGCACGAAGTTACCGGCGACGAACAGGAAGAAGATCAGGATGTTGGAGCGGAAGCGGTAGATGCCCAGGGCGAAACCGGTCATGCACGACAGGGCGAGGGTGAAGATCACCGTCGGGATCGTCACCATGAACGAATTCAGGATATAGCGCGCGATCGGTGAATTGTTGAAAACGTCGGCATAGTTGGAAAACGCGATGGACGACGGCATTCCGAAGTAATTGCCCGATGCGAGGTCAGAGGATGGCCTGATCGACGTCAGCGCCACCCCCAGCAACGGCAGCAACCACAGTACCAGCACCACCGGCAGCGCGATCTGGTAGGCGATGCGGGCGGGGGCCGATCGGCTGGCGACGGGGCGCGGAAACATCAGCCATCCTTCCTTTCGTCGCGAACCATCTTCCAGATGAAGCCCGAGATGAACACCATCATGATAAGAAACAGCACCACCGCGATCGCCGCCCCGTATCCCATGCGAAAGCCGTATTCCGACAGCGCCTGTTCATACATGTAATAGCTCAGCACCCGGCTCGATCCGAAGGGGCCGCCGCGTGTCATGATCGAGATCAGATCGAACGACCGCAGCGCGCCGATCACCGTCACCACGACCGCGATGAAGGTTGCTGGGCGCAATTGCGGCAGGATCACGAACCAGAGCATCTTCCAGCCCCTGGCGCCATCCAGCCGCGCCGCCTCGACCTGATCGGGGGCGACGTTGTTCAGCCCGGTCAGATAGAGGATCATGCAATAGGCGATCTGTGGCCAGAGACCGGCGACGATCACCCCGTAGGTCACGTAATTCGGATTGGCGAGAACCGCGATACCGTCGCCGGTGATGTATTCGGTCAGCTTGTAGAACAGGCCGAAATTCGGCGCGTAGAACCACGCGAACATCAGGCCGACGACGACCTGGCTGATGACGAAGGGAAAGAAGAACAGCGACTTGTAGATGCGGATGCCGCGCACGGTCTGGTTCAGGAACAGCGCGATGGCCAGCCCCGCCGGAACCGCCAGCATGTAGAGCACCAACCAGATCAGATTGTTCTTCAGCGAAGTGACGAAGGCCCGGTCGCCCCACAATTCGGAATAGTTGCGCCAGCCGATGTACTCCGCCGCGCCGAGTCCGTCCCAGTCGTAGAAGGAGATGCGGAAGCTGTCGAAGATCGGCCAGATGACGTAGACCGCGAACATGAACATGCCCGGCGCAAGAAACAACCAGGGCGCCAGCCATTGCTGATTGCTGCGCCACCACCCCTTGCGGACACGCGGTGCGCCGGTCGTCGCGAGTGTCATATTCCGCGCCCCATCCTGCCCCGGCCCCGATATCGCATGGCTCGGGCCCCGCGCGCCCTGA
>JBGTLJ010000548.1:0-3321 GCA_041744175.1 Oceaniglobus sp.
CGTTCAGGTCCCAGCGCGTCACATGCCGGGTCACGTCGTGGTTCGAATAGGCCCAGCAGGCCCACCCGTCGGGCGCCGCCGCCTCGAACCGCTGCAGGATGTCGGCGATGCGCGTGCCGGTCGGCGCGGCGCCGGACAAAAGGTCGAAGTCGTAGGCCATGTGCAGGAATTCGTTGCCGGCGGTATAGGCCGCCTGCAATTCCAGCCCGCGCTGGCTTTCGCCGATCTCGCCGACGCTGGTTGCTCCGGGAAACTCGTCCAGCACATCGCGCAGGCGCTGCAGGAAATCCAGCGTTTCGGGCCGGTTCTTGTCGTAAAGATGGTCCTGGAAGTTGTAGGGATTGACCGCCGGCGCGCCCTTGTCGTTGCGGGCGGCGGGTGCAAGCGCCGGATTGTCGCGCAGTTGGGCATCGTGAACGTAGAAATTCGCCGTATCCAGCCGAAAGCCGTCCACGCCGCGATTCAGCCAGTATCGCGCAACGTCCAGCAATTCGTCCTGCACCGCGGCGCAATGGAAATTCAGATCCGGTTGCGACACCAGGAAATTGTGCAGATAGTATTGCATCCGTGTGGTGGACCATTGCCATGCCGGGCCGCCGAATACGCTGAGCCAGTTGTTGGGAGGCGTTCCGTCCGGCCTGGGATCGGCCCAGACATACCAGTCTGCGCGCCCGTTGATCGCATTGGTGCTGCTTTCGCGGAACCATGGATGATCCTGGCTGGTATGCGACAGCACCAGATCGATCAGTACCCGCAAGCCCAGTTCGTGCGCCCGCGCGATCAGGGCGTCGAAATCGCTCAGCGTTCCGAACAGCGGATCCACATCGCGGTAATCCGACACGTCATAGCCGAAGTCCTTCATCGGCGACCGGAAGAACGGCGATATCCAGATCGCATCCACCCCCAGCGAACGAACATGGTCCAACCGGTGGATGATTCCCGGAAGATCGCCCACCCCGTCGCCATTGCTGTCCTGAAAGGATCGCGGATAGATCTGGTAGATCACCGCGCCGCGCCACCAGTCGGGATCGGCCGAAACGATCGATCTGTCGGGCTCGGTCCAGGGATCGAGAAGGCTCATCCGGCGCGCCTATTTCACCGACCCGGCCAGCAGCCCGCGCACCAGGAAACGCTGCATGGTGAAGAACACCACCAGCGGCACGGCGATGGACACGAAGGCGGCGGTGGCGAGAATCCCCCAGTCGCCGCCCCGGCTGCCCAGCAGGTCGTCGGCGATCTTCACCGTCATCACGCGGCTGTTCTCGTCGGAGGGCAGGAACACCTTGGCCACCAGCAGGTCGTTCCACGTCCACAAAAACTGGAAGATGGCGAAGGCGGCCAGGGCGGGAAACGACAGCGGCAGGATGATCTTCACGAACAACTGAAAGTCGGTCGCACCGTCCACCTTGGCACTTTCGATGATGTCGCGCGGCAGGCCGACCATGTAGTTGCGCAACAGATACACCGCCAGCGGCAGGCCGAAGCCGGTATGCGCCAGCCAGATGCCGATGAAGCTCTGCCCGATGCCGATGCGGTTGTGCAGTTGCAGCATCGGCACCAGCGCCAGCTGCAACGGCACCACCAGCAATCCGACCACCATCGCGATCAGCAGGCCGCGGCCCGGAAAATCCATCCATGCCAGCGCATAGGCGGCGAAGGCGGCGATCAGGATCGGGATCACCGTCGCCGGAATCGTCACCGTCAGCGTGTTGATGAACGCCTGCGCCATGCCGCCGGCGGTCAGCACCGTGCGATAGTTGTTCAGCGTGAACTCGGGCGGCGTCTCGGCCTCGAAATAGATCCGCGGGCCACGGTCACCCGGATCCTCGGCCGAGGTGTAGACATAGCTGCCGTCGGTGTTCACCTGCAACGTCTCGGTGTCGCTGACCTGCTGCAGGCTGCCGGGATCGAATTCACTGGGGGCCGCGCCGCGCACGCCGAAGCCGCTGATCGTCGATTGGCCGGCGGCGAAGCTTTCGGCGACCTCGTCGGTGGTGAAGATGTTGCCGTTCACCACATAGCGGTCGCCGTCCAGCAAAGCGTCGGTGCCGCCGCGGGTGCGATAGGTCAATTCGACCGAAAACGGCGCCTGCCACCAGCCCGACGCGCTGATCTGGTCGCGCTCGCGGAACGACGACACCAGCAGGCCGACCGTCGGGATCAGCCACAGGATCACCAGCAGCAACACCGACAGGTTCACCGCAAGGTTCAGGCCCGACTTCTGCCCCGCCATGTCGCTCATGCCACGTGCTCCATGTTGTTGCTGGTCATCGCATTTCCTTGCGGGCCTGAAGGATGTTCCAGATCATCACCGGCAGCACCACGATCATGATGACGAAAGCCACCGCCGTCGCCACGCCGTCGTCGCGGAACATGAACTTCATCATGAAGCTGGGCAGGATATCGGTGCCGAAATTGCCGCCGGTCGTTGCATAGACGATGTCGAACACCTTCAGCACCAGGATCGTGATCGTGGTCCAGACCACGACGATGGTGCCCATGATCTGCGGCACCTTGATCTTCATGAACAACTGCACCGGCGACGCACCGTCCAGGATCGCCGCTTCGATGGTTTCCTCGGGGATGCCGCGCAGCGCCGCCGACAGGATCACCATGGCGAACCCGGTCTGGATCCACACCAGGATGATCATCAGGAAAAAGTTGTTCCAGAAAGGCACCTGCAGCGGATCGACCGGCTGGCTGGCGCCGAACAGGTCGCGCACGGCGTTGATCAGCCCGATGTCCGGATCGTTCGCATAGACGAACTTCCAGATCAGCGAGGCGCCGACGAAGCTGATCGCCATCGGCATGAAAATCAGCGACTTGGCGATGTTGCCCCATTTCAGGTCGTCGGTCAGTTGCGCCGCCAGCAGTCCCATGAAGGTGGCGGCGGCCGGCACGAACACGACCCACAGCAGGTTGTTGCCGAAGGCCTGGCGGAAATCCGGGCTGCCGAACAGGCCGGCATAGTTGCCGAAGCCGATGAAATTGTCGCCCGAACGGTCGAACAGCGACCGGATGAAGGAGCCGACGACCGGATAGACCAGATACAGCCCCAGCGCGAAGATCGCCGGCAGAAGGAACAGCCACGGCCGGACCTGATTGGCGCGGTTGATGTTGCGGCCCTGGTCGTCGCTGCGCGGCGGAAAGATGAACCTGTCCAGCGCGAAGTTCGAGAACCAGAAGTAGAACATGCACCCGCCGACGCCGATGACGATGGTCAGGATGCCTTGGATGAACGGGTTCATCTTGCCTCTCTCGCGCTTGAGTGCACGCAGGGTCGGCCGCGCCGGGCTGCCGGCGTGGCCTTGCGCCCGCTTC
>JBGTLJ010000549.1:0-7066 GCA_041744175.1 Oceaniglobus sp.
CTCTGATCCTCGATATGGGGCTGTCGATCAACCGGACGGCGGGCCAGATCCTGCATCTCTAGAAGAACCATGCCAGAACCCCAGATCACCGACAGCCACTGCCAGCTGGATTTCCCCGATTTCGAAGGGCGTCTGGGCGAAGTCATCGCCGGGGCAGCGGCAGCCGGGGTGACGCGGATGGTGACGATCTGCACCCGGTTGCGGCAGGTCGGTCAGGTACGCGCCATCGCCGAAAGCCATGCGCCGGTCTTCTTTGCCATCGGCACCCACCCGATGAGCGTTGCGGACGAGCCCATGGCCACCGTCGACCGACTGGTGGACATCGCGCGGCACCCCAAATGCGTCGGCATCGGCGAAACCGGACTGGACTATCACTATACGTCCGACAGCGCGCAGGCCCAGCAGGACAGCCTGCGCATCCATATCGCCGCCGCCCGGCAGACCGGTCTGCCGCTGATCATCCATACCCGCGACGCCGACGCCGACATGGCGCGCATCCTGACCGAGGAGCACGCGAGCGGGCCCTTCGCCTGTGTGATGCACTGCTTTTCCAGCGGTGCGGATCTGGCCCGAACCGCGATCGGTCTGGGATTCTATCTGTCGATGTCGGGCATCGTCGCATTTCCGAAATCGCAGGCGCTGCGCGACATCTTCGCCGCCACCCCGGCCGACCGGATCCTGGTTGAAACCGACAGCCCCTATCTGGCCCCCCCGCCCCATCGCGGCAAGCGCAACGAACCGGCCTATGCGGCGCATACCGCCCGGGTCGGCGCCGAGATCTTCGGTGTCGGCTACGCCAGGTTCGCGGCCATGACCGAGGCAAATTTCGACCGCCTGTTCGCCAAGGCGGCGGCTTGGACAGCGTGAGCGGCTATCGTTTCACCATCCTCGGGTGCGGGTCGTCCGGCGGGGTGCCGCGTCTGGGCGGGCTCTGGGGTGCGTGCGATCCGGCGAACCCCAGGAACACCCGCCGCCGCTGTTCTCTTCTGGTCGAACGCGACGGCGACGGCGGCACCACGCGTGTGCTGATCGACACTTCGCCGGATCTGCGCGCGCAGTTGCTGGGGGTGGGGATCGGCACCCTTGACGGCGTGGTCTACACCCATGCCCACGCCGATCACGTCCACGGGCTGGACGATCTGCGGATGGTCGTGTTCAACATGCGCGCGCGTCTGCCGGTCTGGGCCGATGCCGCCACCCGGTCCGATCTGCTGCACCGCTTCGCCTATGCCTTCGTGCAGCCCGAAGGATCAAGCTATCCGCCGATCTGCACGATGAACACGATCGTGGGTCCGTTTGCCATCGACGGGGCCGGAGGTGCCATTTCCCTTGTTCCGTTCCGGGTGGCCCACGGCGATATCGACGCGCTTGGCTTTCGCATCGGATCGCTCGCCTATCTGCCGGACGTGTCGCACATCCCCGATGAGGTCTGGCCCGAACTGCGCGATCTGGACATCTGGATCGTCGATGCGCTGCGCCGCACCCCGCATCCCAGCCACGCCCATCTGGAGCGGACGCTGGAGTGGATAGCACGGGCGAAACCGCGCAGCGCCGTGCTGACGAACATGCACATCGACCTTGATCATGACACTGTGGCCGCCGAAACCCCCGATCACATCGCACCGGCCCATGACGGCATGGTGCTGACCCTGCCCGCGGCATGAAGGACGGGTCCGCCGTACCGCGTGCGCCGGGGCCGCAGGGCCGCTCGCCCTGCGGACATGGGACGGGGCGGCCGTGCAGGATCTGATCGACGTCATCCTGCCGGTCTTTCTGGTCATCGGGTTCGGCTACCTGGCTGTATGGAAGGGCTATTTCAGCGATGCCGGGGTGGAGGGGCTGACCCGCTTCACCCAGAATTTCGCGATCCCCTGCCTGTTGTTCCGCGCCATCGCGGGGCTCGATCTGGGACAGCAATTCGACATCACGACGCTGGCGACGTTCTATCTGGGCGCGCTGAGCGGGTTTGCCGGTGGCCTGATCGGCGCGCGGGTCCTGTTCCGGCGCGCCTGGCCCGATTGCGTCGCCATCGGGTTCTGCGGTCTGTTCTCCAATTCGGTCCTTCTTGGGCTGCCGATCGCCGAACGCGCCTTCGGAGCGGCATCGCTGGTCAACAACTATGCAATCGTCGCGGTGCACGCGCCGTTCTGCTACGCGGTCGGCGTCACCGCGATGGAAATCGTGCGCAACCCCGGCAGCCCGCCGCTGGCCACCCTGCGCAAGGTGACGCAGGCAATGTTCCGCAACGCGCTTGTGATCGGGATCGGCCTTGGATTCATTTTC
Source organism: Oceaniglobus sp. (assembly GCA_041744175.1). Lineage (GTDB taxonomy): Bacteria > Pseudomonadota > Alphaproteobacteria > Rhodobacterales > Rhodobacteraceae > Oceaniglobus. The sequence goes on from JBGTLJ010000549.1 coordinate 2,284, forward strand.
AACCTCAGTGGCTTGCCACTGCCAAGCGTGGTCGGCGACGCGGTCGATCTGATGGTGCGCGCGGCGCTTCCGGCGGCGCTGTTCGGGCTGGGCGGGGCGCTGGTGCGCTATCGGCCAGAGGGCGACATGAGGGCGATCCTCTGGGTCTGCGGCTGTTCTCTGGTGCTGCACCCCGCCGTCACCTTTGGCCTTGGAACCCTTGTGGGGCTTTCCACCGACGCGCTGCGGGCGGCGGTGCTGACGGCGGCCATGGCGCCGGGCGTCAACACCTACATCTTCGCCAGCATGTACGGCACGGCGCGACGGGTGGCGGCGTCTGGCGTGCTGATCGGCACCGCACTCAGCATTCTGACGATCTGGGTCTGGCTTCTTGTTCTTCCCTGATCCGGGCAGTTCAGCCCGGCGACAGGCCGCGCAGCTTTTCCGAGCGGCGGCGCAGGATTTCCACCGTCGCCAGCAGCAGGACCGAGATGATCACGAGGATCGTCGCCACCGCCAGAATGGCCGGCGAGATCTGTTCGCGGATCCCGTTCCACATCTGGCGCGGGATCGTCTGCTGGTCGTGGGCGGCGACAAACAGGACGACGACGACTTCGTCGAACGAGGTGACGAAGGCGAACAGCGCGCCCGAGATGACGCCGGGCAGGATCAGCGGCATCGTGATCCTGAAGAACGTGGTGGTCGGATCGGCACCGAGGTTTGCGGCGGCGCGGGTCAGCGAGTGGTCGAACCCGACCAGCGTGGCGGTCACCGTGATGATCACAAAGGGAATGCCCAGCGTCGCATGGGCCATGATGATGCCGACGTAGGAGTTGGCGAGCCCGGTCCTGGAATAGAAAAAGAACAGCCCCGTGGCGGTGATGATGATCGGCACGATCATCGGCGAGATCAGCACGGCCATGATCACGCGGCGGAACGGCATTTCCGGCCGCGACAGCCCCAGCGCCGCCAGGGTTCCGAGGCAAGTGGCAAGGATCGTCGAGAAAAACCCGATGATGACGGAATTCTTCGCGGCGTTGATCCATGCCGAATTGGTCCATGCGTCGGCCCACCACGAGGCGTCGCGCGCGCCAGTTTCATCCGTCATCCCGAAGGTCAGAAGCAGATCGTACCATCGGGTGGAATAGCCGGTGGGATCGAACGACAGCATCTTCTGGGTGAAGGTGAAATAGGGGTCCGCGTTGAAGCTGAGCGGGATGACGATCAGGATCGGCGCGATCAGGAACAGGAAGACCAGCACGCAGATCACCAGATAGGTATAGTGCCAGACCCGTTCGAGGGTGTCTGCGTGTTTGGGCAGGGCCATGGCTCAGATCCTCTCTTCGGGCGGAAGGCAAGCATCGAAAATGCGTCGGGAACCCGCATGAGATGTGCAGGAGGGCGCGCGCGGCCCGGTCATCCGAGCTTGAGGTTGTCGATGCCGATCAGCCGGTCATAGAGCCAGTAGAGCAGCAGGATGCCCCCGAGCAGGATCGACGCCAGCGCGGCGGCCAGGGACCAGTTCAGCGACTTGGTCATGTGGAACGCGATCAGGTTGCTGATCAGCTGGCCGTCGGCGCCCCCCACCAGCGCGGGGGTGATGTAATAGCCCACGGCAAGGATGAACACCAGCAGCGCCCCTGCCCCGATCCCCGGCACGGTCTGGGGGAAATAGATCCGCCGGAACGCCGTCCAGCTTGTCGCACCGAGGCTGCGCGCGGCGCGCACATAGACCGGCCGGATCGTGCGCATCACCGAATAGAGCGGCAGGATCATGAACGGCAACAGGATATGGGTCATGGCGATGATCGTGCCGGTCTGGTTGTACATCATCTGGATCCGGTTCCCGTCGTCCAGCACCCCCCCGGCCACCAGCACGTCGTTGACCATGCCCTGGCTTTGCAGCATGACAATCCAGCTTGTGGTTCGCACCAGAAGCGACGTCCAGAACGGCAGCAGCACGAAGATCATCAGCAGGTTGGAATAGCGCAGCGGCAGCGTGGCCAGCAGATGCGCCACCGGAAAGGCCAGCAGAAACGTCAGGAAGGTGATGAGCAGCGACAGGATCAGGGTGCGCACGAACAACTTGACATAAAGCGAGCGGTTTTCGGGCACCGATGCGATTTCACCGTTCACGTCGCGGGTCAGGTCGATGGCGGCAAGGTAGAAATTGACGGTGTAGGCGGTTGAGGCGCCGCGCATGGCGGCCCAGAGCTCGGGGTCGGCCCAGTCGTCATCGACGTCGAGGATCGCCTGTCGGTAGGGCGGTTCCAGATCGTCGGCATTGCGCACCGTCTTGGTGAACAGGGACCGCGCCCCCGACAGGTCGTAGTTGACGCGCGTCCCCGCGCTGCCCGCCGCGCGCAGATCGTCCAGTACCAGAAAATCCGCGGCAAGCGCGGCGAAGGCGGCCTCGTCCGGTTCGGTGCCGGCGGGGTTCGCCCCGAACCAGTCGCGCAGGTTCACCATGATCGGCGTCTGCTGCTTGGAAATCACATCCTCGTGGATCGTGAAACCGGGGTTGTAGACCGACTGGTGCAGCATCTGCCCGATCGGCATCACGAAGGTGAACAGCACGAAAGCCAGAAGCGGAGCGACCAGCAGGAAGGCGCGGCGGCGTGCATGGCTTTCGGCCGAGGCCAGCGCGGCCTTGAGCGGCTTGCCGTCGGCGGTGGTCAGACGGGCCGCGGTTCCCACGTCGATCGATGTCGTCAGGTCGGCCATGATGTCGTTCCGCCGGTCGGGGCCAGTATCGGGCCAGGGGTCAAGGCGGGCGGCGCGGGATCGCCCCGCGCCGCCCCGTATCTGCCTACTGCGCCAGCCAGGCGTTCAGACGTTCGTTCAACTCGGCCTCGCGGTCGGCCCAGAACTCGAACGACGAGGACAGCGCCAGCTTGAGGTTCACCTCGGACGTCGGCAGGTTCGGTGCCATCTCTGTCGTGCCGTCGCCCTGATAGACGCCGACGATGGCGCTGGAGGATTGGCGCGGCGGGCCATAGCTGATCCATTCGGACGCGGCCGCCTGGGGCCCGGTGCTGGTGGCGAACTTGATGAACTCGAGAGCGTTGTCCATGTTCGGTGCCCCGCGCGGGATGACCATGCCCTCGAACTCGTACACCTGACCGTCCCAGACGATCTGGAAGGGCTGGCCCTCGCTGACCGTGGCGTCGAAGATCCGCCCGTTGTAGGCGGTGGTCATCTGCACCTCGCCGTCGCCAAGAAGCTGCGGCGGCTGGGCCCCGGCCTCCCACCAGATGATGTCGGCCTTTATCTTGTCGAACATGGCAAAGGCGCGGTCCACGCCCTCTTCTGTTTCAAGCATGTCGTAAACGTCGGCCGGGGCGACGCCATCGGCCATCAGCGCCATCTCGAGGTTTGCCTTCGCGGTCTTGCGCATGCCCCGCTTGCCGGGGAACCCTTCGGGATCGAAGAAGTCGGCGATGGTCTTGGGCGCCGCATCGCCCGTCAGCTTGGAATTGTCGTAAACGAAGACGGTCGAGAAGACATCGGTGCCCACCATGCAGTCGGTGAGCGTGCCCGGCAGGAAATCTTCGGTCGCGGGTGTGCCGTCGGGGGCGTCGGGCAGGGTCGTGGCGTCGATTTCGACCAGCAGCCCCTCGTCGCACAGGCGGATCGCGTCGGCCAGCTCCACCACGGCCACATCGACGGTGACATTGCCGGCCTCGACCTGCGCCTTGATCGGAATCGCGGGATTGTCGGAATCGACCGAATTCACCGCAATCCCGGTCTCGGCGGTGAACGGCTTTTGATAGGCCTCGACCTGCGACTTCGTATAGGCACCGCCCCACGACATCACGGTGACTTCCTGCGCCTGGGCGCCGAAGGCGACACCGGCCAGCGCGGTCGTCATAAGAATGGTCTTCAGTTTCATTTCATTCTCCCAAATCGGCCCGGGTCTGGTTGTGGAGGGGGTGTTGCGGGCCATCTGCCCCCCTTTTGCGGTCAACATGCCGCCCGGCGGACGACATGCGAATGTCGTCGTCGGGCTTAGGCGTCCAGCGCCCGGCAGTCCTGCGGCAGCCAGCCGATGTCGATGATCTGGCCCGGCTCAAGGCGGGCGCGGTTCGGGGCGTTGCGCGACTTGACGATAAAATTCTCCTTGCCCGCCACTTTCATCCGGGTGCGGAACGTGTCGCCCATGTAGATGAATTCCAGCACCTCGGCCTTGAGGGTATGGACCCCCTCGCCCAGCTTGGCGATGTCGGTTTCCACCCGTTCGGGGCGGATCGACACCTTGGTGCGGTCGCCCGCGCGGTTGACGTTGACCGGAACCGTGTCGATCAGTTCGCCGCTGTCCAGCTTGACCAGAGCGATGCCGCGGTCGATCTTTTCCACGGTGCCGGTAAGGGTGTTGTTCTCGCCGATGAACTGCGCCACGAAGCTGTTGCAGGGCTGCTCGTAAAGCTCGTCGGGGGCGGCAAGCTGCTGGATGCGCCCGTCCTCGAACACCGCGACCCGGTCGGACATGGTCAGCGCCTCTGTCTGGTCGTGGGTGACATAGACCACGGTGATGCCAAGGCTGTCGGCGATGCGCTTGATCTCGAACTGCATGGTTTCGCGCAGCTGCTTGTCCAGCGCGCCCAGCGGTTCGTCCATCAGCACCAGCTCCGGATCGAACACCAGCGCACGCGCCAGCGCGATGCGCTGCTGCTGGCCGCCCGAAAGCTGCGCCGGGCGACGCTGCGCGAAGTCCCGCATCTGCACCATGTCCAGCGCGCGGGCGATCTTGGTCTCGCGGTCGTCCTTGGACATGCCGCGCACTTCGAGCGGAAACGACAGGTTC
>JBGTLJ010000550.1:0-5114 GCA_041744175.1 Oceaniglobus sp.
ATCGCACTGCAGCTGCTGTTCGCGCGCTGCCCCGATCTGCGCCTTGCCGGTTCGCAGGTTTACGGGGACATCTATCACTTCCACGGACTGCGGCGGCTCGACGTGACGCGCGGCCGCATGTGTCCTCCTCCATGATGCCGCCCCGGTATCTCGACAGGATGGTTGAATTTGCCCTGCGCCTGCCCTACGCACCCCGCAGACGGTGACGCCGCCCCGCGACGCCGCGTTTCAATCCCCCGATCCCCGGAAGGCGAATTCAGATGGCCGACAAGACAAACGCAGACATCGTGTATACCACGGTGGACGAAGCCCCCGAACTGGCCAGCGCATCGCTGCTGCCGATCATCCGCTTATTTGCCCGGGCCGCCGACATCACGGTCGAAAAGCGTGACATTTCGCTTGCCGGACGGATCATCGCGGCGTTTCCGGATCATCTGGACGCCGACCGCCGCCAGGATGATCACCTCGCCGAACTTGGCGAACTGGTGAAAACGTCCGACGCCAACGTGATAAAGCTGCCCAACATCTCGGCCTCGATGCCGCAACTGAACGCGGCCATCGCCGAACTGCGTGCACAGGGCTACGATCTGCCGGACTATCCGGCCAATCCGCAAAACGATGACGAGAAATCCGTGCGCGCCCGATACGATGCGATCAAGGGCAGCGCGGTCAATCCGGTGCTGCGCGAAGGCAACTCGGACCGCCGGGTTGCCCGCGCCGTCAAGACCTACGCCATGCAGCACCCCCATTCCATGGGCGCCTGGGATCCTCACTCGAAAACCCACGTCGCCTCGATGACCGGCCACGATTTCAGATCGAACGAGACTTCTGCCACGATAGGCGAGGCAGAGGCGGGCGCCGCGAAGATCGAATTCGTCGCCGGATCGGGCGAAGTGACAATGCTGAAAGACGCCATCGCGCTGCGACCCGGCACCGTGGTGGACGCGACATTCCTCAGCGTCGCCGCCCTGCGCGCCTTCCTGCGCTCCGAACTGGCCGATGCCAAGCGGCGCGGCGTGCTGTTCTCGCTGCATCTCAAGGCGACGATGATGAAGGTGTCGGACCCGATCATTTTCGGCCATGCGGTGTCCGTCCTGCTTGAGGATCTGATGGAGAAACTCGGCGAGACGCTGGCGCGCATCGGATTTCACCCCAATCTCGGGCTCGCCGATCTGGAACGCCGGATCGCCACCCTGGACGAACCTGAAAAGACCGCGCTGAACGACGATCTGGCGGCGGTGCTGAAGGATCAACCACCGCTCTACATGGTGAATTCGGACAGGGGCATCAGCAACCTGCACGTCTCGTCGGATGTCATCATCGACGCCTCCATGCCCGCGCTGATCCGGGCGGGTGGCAAGGGCTGGGGCCCCGACGGCAAGGAACACGACTGCAAATGCGTCATCCCCGACACGTCCTACGCTGCCGTCTACGACGAGACGATCCGCTATTTCAAGGAAACCGGCGCGCTGGATCCGGCGACCGCCGGTGCGGTTTCCAATGTCGGGCTGATGGCGCAGAAGGCCGAGGAATACGGATCGCACCCGACCACGTTCGAGGCACCGGGCGACGGTGAAATCCGCCTTGTGCTGGCCAATGGCGACGTGCTGCACCGCCACGCCGTGGAGAAGGGCGACATCTGGCGCGCGGCCACCGTCAACCAGGCGCCGATCGAGGATTGGGTCAGGCTCGGCATTGCGCGGCACAGGGCGACGGGCGCCACGGCGGTGTTCTGGCTCGATGCCACCCGCCCCCACGACGCCCAGATCATCACCTGTGTCGAAAAGATCCTTGCCGACGAAGGTGCGTCCGATCTCGGGATGCGGATCATGGCCCCGCGCGAGGCGACGCGCCTGTCGCTCGAAACGATCCGCCGGGGCGAGGATTGCATCTCGATCACCGGCAACGTGCTGCGCGACTATCTGACCGATCTGTTTCCGATCCTGGAACTCGGGACATCGGCCAAGATGCTGTCGGTGGTCAAGCTGATGAACGGCGGCGGGCTGTTCGAAACCGGGGCGGGCGGATCGGCCCCGAAGCACGTTCAGCAGCTTGTGGAACAGGGTCATCTGCGCTGGGATTCCCTCGGCGAATTCTGCGCGCTGGGCGAATCCTTCGCGTTCCTCGCGCAAGGCCGCGGCAATGCCAGGGCCGGGTTGCTGGCGCGCGGCGTAGAGGATGCCACCCAGCGACTACTGGAGAATGAAAACTCGCCGGGCCGCAAGGTCGGCCAGCCCGACAACCGCGACAGCCACTTCCACTTCGCGCTCTATTGGGCTGAGGCGCTTGCCGCACAGACCGACGATACCGACCTTGCCGAAACCTTCGCGCCGGTCGCCGCCGCGCTGAACGACAGCAAGGACACGATCCTGAAGGAACTTGCCGCCGTCCAGGGTCAGCCCGCCGATCTGGGCGGCTATTACCACACCGATCCGGCAAAGACCGCCGCCGTCATGCGGCCCAGCCCGACCCTGAACGCCATCATCGACGGCTGACGCGCGTCAGGTCAGGGGCGCCGACACGTCCACCTCGTCTCCGTCGCGGATGGCGGTATAGAAACACGACTGTCGCCCGGTGTGACATGCGGGCCCCTCCTTGCGCACAAGCGCCAGCAGGCAGTCGCGGTCGCAGTCAAGCCGCAGTTCCACCAAGTGTTGGTGATTCCCGCTGGTCGCGCCCTTGATCCAAAGCGCCTGACGCGAACGCGACCAATAGGTCACGCGTCCGGTTTCCAGCGTCCGCTCGATCGCAAGCGCATTCATCCAGGCCAGCATCAGAACCTCGCCCGTCTGGGCGTCCTGCGCGATGCAGGGCAGCAAACCGGCGGCATCAAGGCGCAGGGTCGCGGGATCAAATGACATGGCGCGGCCTTTTCAACGTGACATTGCCGCTCTATCTAGTGAGCCAACGACGAAAGCGAAAGCGGACATCATGGCCGACAGCGATCTGATCAAGCTCTATTCCGGCCGCATCCTTGCTTTGGCAGCCGACATGCCGCACACGGCGCCCCTCGACCATCCGCAGGCTTCGGCGCGCAAGCGCTCGCCGCTCTGCGGTTCCACCGTGGCCGTCCAGCTCTGCACCGAAGACGGCAGGATCTCCGCGTTCTCCCAGGACGTCAAGGCGTGCGCCCTGGGCCAGGCGGCCGCGTCGGTCTCGGGCGCGCAGATCATCGGATGTACCCGCGCAGAAGTGGAAAAGGCCCGCGATCAGCTTTCGGCGATGCTGAAATCCCATGGTCCCGTCCCGGATGCACCGTTCGCCGATTTCGCCGTCCTTGAACCGGCCCGCGACTACAAGAACCGCCATGCCTCGATCATGCTGGCGCTGGACGCCACACTCGCGGCGCTGGTTGCCGCCGAGGAATCGGCCTGCGCCTGACCGGGCCGCAAAAAAACGCCGCGCATTCCGAAAGGAATGGCGGCGTCAGTTGCAATCCGTCCTTGCGCCGGGTGGGTCCGGGGGTTGAGGCACCCGAACCGGGGGGGACAGCAGAGGCAGCGCATCTTCGTGGGGACAGCAGATGCGGAACCGGCGCGACAAACAGCAGGCAGTCAGAAATGAAGCAGCACAATCAGAACGCCGGCAAATAGAGCCCGGCCATCAGCAACACGAACAGGGCAGAGGCACCCGCGAAATCCTGAACCAGCGTGTCGGATCGGCTCATCACCGCGACAATCTCTTCAAACATCTCCGGTCCCTCCCTGTTAACCCTGTTTCGTTGCTCCTTTGTTCTCACCATCCGTCGTATTTGTAAAGAACTTTATAGGAACATCGACGTAGAGAGCCGATATATTTCCCTATCCCACTGATATCAGACGAACAGCCTTGTCCTGTTCCATCAGCCACAAAAGGTGGCGCGCCGCCACGCCCCGCGGGCTTTCCAGTTTGGGGTCGTCATTCAAAAGCTTGCGGGCATCACTCTGCGCCAACATCATCAGCGCGGTCTGGCGTTCCAGATCCGCGATTCGGAATTTTGGCAGACCCGATTGCGCATGGCCGATCAGATCGCCCGCCCCGCGCATCTCCAGATCCGCCTCCGCGATGCGGAAACCGTCCTCCGTCTCGCGCAGGATCTCCAGCCGCCGACGCCCGGTGTCGCCCAGCGGCGCGCGATAGACCAGCAGGCAGGTCGATGCGTCACGTCCCCGCCCGACCCGCCCGCGCAACAGGTGCAACTGGGCCAGACCAAAGCTTTCGGCCCCCACGACCACCATGATTGACTCGTTGGGTACGTTGACGCCAACCTCGATCACTGTCGTAGCCACGAGGACGGATGTGTCGCCGGCGACGAACCGGGCCATCGCCGCATCCTTGTCGCCCGGCGCCATCTGGCCATGCACAAGGCCAACACGGCCGTCGCCAAGTGCGGCGCGCAGATGCGCGAACCGATCCTGCGCCGACGCCAGATCGACGGTCTCGCTTTCCTCCACCAGGGGGCAGACCCAATAGGCCTGTCGGCCCTCACCGATCGCGCCGCGCAGCTTTTCGACCACCTCGTCCAGCCGGGCCGCGTTGATCAGCGCGGTGGCCACCGGCTTGCGCCCAGGTGGCTTTTCGTCCAGCAGCGATACGTCCATATCGCCGAACTGCGTCAGGGCAAGCGATCGCGGGATCGGCGTCGCCGTCATCACCAGCACATCGACCCGCGCGCCCTTGGCACCCAGCTCCAGCCGCTGCCGAACCCCGAACTTGTGCTGTTCGTCCACCACCGCCAGTCGCAGATCGGCGAACATAACGTCGGCCTGGAACACCGCATGGGTGCCGACCAGGATCCGGATGTCGCCGCTGGCAAGGGCCGCCAGCTTGGCGGCCCGCTCGCCGCGCTTGTCGCGGCCCGTCAGGATCTCCAGAACCACACCCGCGGCCTCGGCCAGGGGTTGCAGACCTTCAAGATGCTGGCGCGCCAGAATCTCTGTGGGGGCCATCATCACGCCCTGCCCGCCCGCCTCGACCGAGATCAGAAGGGCCAGGAAGGCAACCAGCGTCTTGCCGGATCCCACATCGCCTTGCAGTAGCCGGTTCATGCGCGACGGGCGCGCCATGTCGGCGGCGATCTCGGCACCGGCCCGAATCTGCGCCTGCGTGGGCTGGTAGTCGAGCGCGCCCAGCAC
>JBGTLJ010000551.1:0-9193 GCA_041744175.1 Oceaniglobus sp.
TGGTGGACGAGGCGGTCGCGGCCCCGGAACAGAACCCCCTTGGCCTGCTGCTCGGCCGTCTTTGGCGCCACAAAGCGCATCTCGGGCTGGCGCGCTGCGATCACGATCGCATCGGCATCGGCCGCGTCGTTCTTTTGCCGCAAGCCCCACCGTCATACTGCCGCGGCAAGGTCAGGGCAATTCTTCGAGGTGCCCTTAATTTCTTTTCAGTTGTTCTCAGGATAAAGCACGCTTGTCTGAACTGCATATTTGAAGTGAATTGATAAACTCGGCTTTCGATAGTGGAAACTGAACAAGATACGTGTAGCCTCCCTCATTCGTATCTTGTAGAATCGGATTTTGAAAGCCAGGCTTAGTGAAGGATAACTCCAATTTCCCTTCACCGATGTTTAAGGCTCGCTTCATTGAAGCAAACCGGCCTCTAATCATCGTAAATTGGTTTGTTCCACCAAGCGTAGTTTTGGACTTTGAAAAAGAAAACTTCTTTGAACCAATATTAAAATTTCTAGTAATTTCTGCGCGATCCTTTCGTAAATCAACTGTAAGAAAGTTTGATCCCCTTGTTTTTCTAATGTTAAGGAAGTTTGTTCTAAACCTAATGTCCCAAATTCCTCTAATCGGGATCTTTGCGTCATTTCTATCGATGAGCAACTCCGGTCGAAGCTTTGAATTAAGAAAGCATACTGAACGAATGCTCTTCCTCCAATTATTTCTATCCCCACAATAGGAAATAAGAAAAGGCTTAGAATAGTTGGAGTATCGCGAAAGATGTTCGATCCAACAACGTACTCGATTGAATTTCTTTCTGAACCAAGGTGGCCGTTCCATATGTCATCTTTTTTGTTGTGCGGATTTGATTTCAACTTGTAGGCGTAACTGCGTGGAAAGTTTGCAATTTCGGTATGGTGGGTCGGGCAGAGTGCAACCATGTGTTCGGGACGGTGCAGTTGCTCATCTCTCCACGGGATAATATGATGATATTCTAGGATGGGATTGCCGCAATACGCACAGCCGAACCCCGCCTCAGCGCGAAGACGTTGCCGAATAGGTTCCGGTGGTAATCGCTTGATTGTTTCAAACATCCAACTCCTCCACGAACTTCGCATTCTCCGAGATATACTGGAACCGCAGCTCCGGCTTTTTTCCCATCAGGCGTTCCACGAGGTCTCCGGTTTCGCCTGCGACGTCCTCGTCTATGGTGACGCGGATCAGTTTTCGCGTGTCCGGATCCATGGTGGTTTCCTTCAGGTCCTTGGCGTCCATTTCGCCGAGGCCCTTGAAGCGGGAAACGTCGATCTTACCCTTGCCGCCAAGGCCCTTGGCGAGCCAGAGGTCGCGCTCGGCCTCGTCCAGGCAATAGACGCGGCGCGCGCCCTGGGTGAGGCGGAACAGGGGCGGGCAGGCGAGGTAGAGGTGGCCGGTGTCGATCAGGGGGCGCATCTGGGTGAAGAAGAAGGTCATCAGCAGGGACGCGATATGCGCGCCGTCCACGTCGGCATCGGTCATGATGATGATCTTGTCATAGCGCAGGTCGTCGAGGTTGAAGCGGGTGCCCATGCCCACCCCCAGCGCCTCGCACAGGTCCGAGATTTCGGCGTTGCTGCCTAGTTTCGACGACGCGGCGCCGAGCACGTTGAGGATCTTGCCCTTGAGAGGCAACAGGGCCTGGGTCTCGCGACGGCGCGCGCCCTTGGCCGACCCGCCGGCGCTGTCGCCCTCGACGATGAAAAGCTCGGTGCCCGCGCGGTCCTTGCTGGTGCAGTCGGTGAGCTTGCCGGGCAGGCGCAGCTTTTTCGTTGCCGTCTTGCGCTGGGTGTCCTTTTCCTGCCGCCGCCGCATCCGTTCCTCGGCGCGCAGCACCAGAAAATCGAGGATCGCGCCCGCCGCCCTGGTGTCCGCCGCAAGCCAGTTGTCGAAATGATCGCGCACCGCGCCCTCGACAAGGCGGCCCGCCTCTGTGGTGGCGAGGCGGTCCTTGGTCTGACCGACGAATTCCGGTTCGCGGATGAAGCACGACACCAGCGCGCAGCCGCCCGACAGCAGATCCTCGCGGGTGATGTCCCTGGCGCGGCGGTTGTTTATCCGTTCGCCGTAGGCGCGGATCCCCTTGAGGATCGCGGCCCAGAAGCCGGATTCGTGGGTGCCGCCTTCGGGGGTGGGGACGGTGTTGCAATAGGACTGGGTAAAGCCGTCGCGCACCGGGGTCCAGTTGATCGCCCATTCCACCGATCCGGGCTGGTCGAACTTTTCGGCGAACCCGACTTTGCCGGCGAAGGGCCTGTCGGAATAGGTCACCGCGCCGCCGAGGGTTTCGCCGAGATAGTCGGCCAGCCCGCCGGGAAAGTGGAACGTCGCCTCTTGCGGCATGTCGCCATCGGGGATCGCGGATTTCCACCGGATTTCGACGCCGGAGAACAGGTAGGCCTTGGAGCGCGCCATCTTCATCATCCGGGCCGGTTTGAAATGCAGCGCGCCGAAGATGTCGGCGTCCGGATGGAAGGTCACCGAGGTGCCGCGCCGGTTGGGGGCGGCGCCGCCGGGGTGCAGCGGGCCGGTGGGAATGCCGCGCGAGAATTCCTGGACGTGGAGTTTCCTGTCGCGCGCGACCTCGACCCTGACATGGTCCGAGAGAGCGTTGACAACGGAGATGCCGACGCCGTGCAGCCCGCCGCTGGTCTGGTAGGCCTTGCCGCCGAACTTGCCACCCGCGTGCAGGGTGCACAGGATCACCTCGAGCGCGGACTTGTCCGGAAATTTCGGATGCGGATCGACGGGGATGCCGCGGCCGTTGTCGCGGATGGTGACGGTGTCGCCCTCGTGAAGCTCGACCTCGATCCTTGTGGCATGGCCCGCAACTGCCTCGTCCATGGAATTGTCCAGTACCTCTGCGACAAGGTGGTGCAGCGCGCGCTCGTCGGTGCCGCCGATGTACATGCCGGGGCGCTTGCGCACCGGCTCCAGCCCCTCCAGCACCTCGATGGAGGAGGCATCGTAAGCGGGATCGGTGGAGGAGGAGAGAAGATCGTCGGCCATGGGGCTGCCTTTTGCTCGGGTCAGGGCGTTCTATCCCATTGCGGGGGCGGTGGGAAAGGCAGTCGGTCGGCGGGGGTGGATAAAGCCTTTGCAGTCGCGGCCGGTGCATATACCTTCAGTTGTACTGACCATGCGGCAATCGGAAAGACCGAGGTCAGCCCGGGAGGATTAGGAATGAACAGAGACCTGCTGTGTGCGACCCTGGCCATCGCTTTGGCCGGCGGATCGCCCGCCCTGGCCGAAAACGGGATGAACACCACCAGCCTTACCCATACCGAGGTTCTGGGCGGGCTGGACAGCCCGTGGGACATGGCGTTTCTCGAGGACGGGACGATGTTCTTTACCGAGAAATGCAAGGGCCTGTCGGTGCGGATGCCCGACGGCACCGTCAATCCGCTGCTCGGCATGGCCGAAAGTGGTGATTCCTATCCCGCCGCCGGGGACGATCTGTTCTGCGAGGGCCAGGCCGGGATGATGGGTGTGGCGGTGGACCCGGATTTTGCCGACAACCGGACGATATTTGTCTATTCCACCTCGAAGATGTCGCAACCGCCGACCAATCGCCTGATGCGGCTGAGCGTCAACGGGGATTTCACCGGGGTCGCCGACCGCACCGACATCGTCGACGATGTGCCCTACAAGGAATTCGCCACAGACCATCCGTTCGGCGGACCGGGTGCGCACAACGGCGGGCGGGTGCGGTTCGGGCCCGAGGGGCATCTGTTCCTGACCACCGGCGACAACCACAACAGCGCGCTGCCCCAGAGCCCGACGATGATGGGCAGCAAGGTGCTGCGCATGGATCGCGACGGCAACGCGGCAGCGGACAACGGCGCCCCCGAAGGTTTCGATCCGCGCACCTATACATATGGGCACCGTAACGTGCAGGGCATCGCCTTTCACCCCGAAACCGGTCAACCCGTCGTCGCCGAACATGGTCCCTGGCATTCGGACGAGATCACCGTGCTGATGCCCGGCGGCAACGGCGGCTGGGATCCGCGCCCGAACATGGCCGGGCGGGGCGACTGCCCGGACAATTACTGCGGTTACATGCCCAACCAGATGGAGGGCATGAACGCGTTCGAACGGGCGGCCTTCATGCCGATGACCGATCTTGCAACCTATCCTGACGCAATGCAGCCGATCTGGAACAACCACGGCCTGTCGCAGGGCACATCCTCGGCGGCGTTCCTCGTCGGCGAGCAATGGGGCGAATGGGAAGGGAACCTCGTGGTCGGGGTGATGGGGATCGGGTTCGGCGGTACGCCCATCGGACAGCGTATCGACGTGATCGAGCTGGCCGAAGACGGCCAGTCGGTCGTCGACGTCACCGAAATGACCCTGCCGATGCTGGCCGGACGGTTCCGCTCGCTCGTGCTGGGGCCGGACGGCAACCTTTATGCCGCCGTTGACGAGGGCGAGATCCACATGCTGAGCCCGAACTGAGGCAAGAGGTGCCGTGCGATCCCGGCTGATCGCGCGGCACCGAAAGCTGTGACGAGTATGCGGCGCGCCCGGGTGCCGCTTTCGCGTATGCCGCCGTTGCACGGCTTGTCCGCGCGACAGGGCTGGGATAGCCCGGGCCCATGTCCATCGCAGCCGCCCATCCATCGCCCGCGACGCTTTCGCCCGCAGGACACGCGCGCGCCATCCTCGGCCTTGGCCTGCCCCTGGTGGCGAGCCATGTGGCGCAGTTCGCGATCACGCTGACCGATTCGTTGATGCTGGGCTGGTACGACGTCACCGCACTGGCCGCTCAGGTTCTGGCGGGGTCGCTCTGGGTGGTGACGTTCCTGTTCGGATCGGGTTTTGCATTTGTCGTGATGCCCATGGTGGCGCGGGCGGTGGCCGAGGGCCAGGGCGCACGGGTGCGCCGGGTGACCCGGATGGGGCTGTGGGTGTCGGCGATGTTCGCGGCACTTGCGGCGCCGGTTCTGATGACGTCCGTATGGTGGCTGCCGCTGATGGGGCAGGATCCGGCGGTGGTGCCGTTGGCAGCCGATTATCTGGGAATCGCGGCGGTGGGGCTGTTTCCGGCGCTGGGCGTGATGGTGCTGAAAAGCTACCTTTCGGCGCTGGAGCGCACCCGCGTGGTGATGTGGGTGACGATCGGTGCTGTGGCGGTGAACGCGGTGCTGAACTATGCGCTGATCTTCGGCAACTGGGGTGCGCCCGAGCTGGGCATCCGGGGCGCGGCCATCGCATCGGTCGCGGTGCAGATCGTTTCGCTGGCGGGGCTTGCTATTTATGCGGCGGTTGCGACACGCGAACATGCGCTGTTCGTGCGGCTCTGGCGCCCGGACCGCGAATCGTTCTGGCAGGTGTTTCGCCTGGGCTGGCCTGTCGGGCTGACCATGCTGGCCGAGGCGGGGCTGTTCTCTGCCACGTCGGTGATGATGGGCTGGCTGGGGGCGATCCCGCTTGCCGCGCACGGCATCGCGCTGCAGATCACGTCGCTGATGTTCATGGTGCATATCGGGCTGGCCAATGCGGCCACCGTTCGGGCCGGACAGGCGGTGGGGCGGGGCGATGCGCCTCATCTGCGGCGCGGCGCGGGTGTGGCGATCATGCTGTCCATGGCGGTCGTCGCGGTCACGGTGGTCCTGTTCCTTTGGGTGCCGCGCCCGTTGCTGGGGTTGTTCCTCGACCCGGCCGAGCCTGCGCGCGTACAGGTATTGGCCATCGGCACGGTTCTTCTGGCGGCGGCGGCGCTGTTTCAGGTGATGGATGCGGCGCAGGTGATGGCGTTGGGCCTGCTGCGCGGGATGGAGGACACGCGGGTGCCGATGGTGATCGCAATGATCAGCTACTGGGGGCTGGGCATCCCGATGTCCTATGGTCTGGGGTTCGTGGCGGATCTGGGAGGTGTCGGGATCTGGCTGGGTCTTGCGGCCGGATTGGGCGTGGCGGGGGTATTGCTGATGGCGCGTTTCGTCGCCCGGTCGCGGGCGCTGTAGCAAAATGCCCGGTCGCGGGATCCGAATGTTGGACACCGCGTCCAGGACTGTCGTGCCGGGCCGCGGGTTGCCCGGCAAACCGCCGCATCACGCCGAAGTCCCGCCTCTATTCACAGGGGCGCGGGATGGCGGGGGCGCGGTACGCTTCGCGCGCGGCCTTGTTCGGGCTATTGCCGCCTTCCTGCGAACCTTTCCTGCCAGTCCTCGCGCTGGTCGTCGGTGATCTTGGCAAAGGTCACTTCGGGGACAGTGAAGCCGTGGCCGGAAGGCAGCACCGCCAGCGCGTCGGCAATGTCGGCGGGCCACGTGTCGTCATCGGTTTGCATTGCCGCCATCAATTCTGCGGCCGCGTCGGGGATGAAGGGGCGCGACAGCACCGCGTAGAGGCGGATCAGGTTCAGTGACAGGCGGATGATGGCGGCGGCGCGGTCCGGGTCGGTCTTGAACGCGGTCCATGGAGCCGTGGCTTGCAGATATTCGTTCCCGAGCACCCAGATCGCGCGCAGTTCCGCGGCGGCCTTGCGGACCTCGATCGCCTCCATGTGACGCTCGTAGGCGCGAATGCGGGTGGTGAGATCGGCGATCAGTTGTGTCTCTGCGGGCCCGAAATTGCCCCCGGCAGGCACGTCTTCGGAGAATTTCGAGCGGCAGAATTTTGTGACGCGGGACACGAAGTTGCCCAGCACGTCGGCCAGATCCTTGTTGATCCCGGCCTGAAAGTTGTCCCACGTGAACTCCGCATCGGCACTTTCGGGTGCGTGGGACAAGAGCCACCAGCGCCAGTAATCCGAGGGCAGGATCGACAGGGCCTGATCCATGAAGATGCCGCGCCCAAGGGACGTGGAAAACTGGCCGCCGTCGTAGTTGAGGTAATTGAACGCCTTGATGTAATCCACCAGCTTCCACTGTTCGGGGCCGACCGAATTGGCCCCCATGATCGTGGTCGGAAAGGACAGGGTGTGGAACGGCACGTTGTCCTTGCCCATGAACTGGACATAGCGCACGTCGTCGGCGCCCCGGTCGGTGCGCCACCAGCGTTCCCAGGCGGCGTCGTCCAGTTTGTTTTCCTCGGCCCATTCGGCGGCGCAGGCGATATATTCGACAGGGGCGTCGAACCAGACATAGAACACCTTGCCCTCCATCCCCGGCCAGGGGGCATCGCCCTTCTGGACCGGCACACCCCAGTCGAGATCGCGGGTGATGCCCCGGTCCTGCAACCCGTTGCCGTCGTTGAGCCATTTTTTCGCGATGGAGGTGGTGAGGATCGGCCAGTCGGTCTGGCCGTCGATCCAGTCGGTCAGTTTGCCGCGCATCCGGGACTGGAGCAGATAGAGATGCTTTGTCTCGCGCACCTCAAGATCGGTGGACCCGGAGATGGCGCTGCGCGGGTCGATCAGATCGGTCGGGTCGAGCTGTTTGGTGCAGTTCTCGCACTGATCGCCGCGGGCCCTGTCATAGCCGCAATTGGGGCAGGTGCCCTCGATGTAGCGGTCGGGCAAAAAGCGCCCGTCGGCGTTGGAATAGACCTGCTTTTCGCTGCGTTCCTCGATCAGCCCGGCTGCGTCGAGGCGCGCGGCGAACTGTTGCGTCAGGCGGTGGTTCTGCGGCGATGAAGATCGTCCGAACTTGTCGAAGGACAGGCGGAACCCGGCTGCGATCCCGGCCTGCACCGTATGCATGGCGGCGCAGAACTCTGCCACCGGCTGACCGGCCTTTGCGGCGGCCAGTTCGGCGGGGGTGCCGTGTTCGTCGGTGGCGCAGAGGAACAGCACCTCATGGCCGCGCTGGCGCATGTAGCGGGCATAGAGATCGGCGGGAAGCTGGCTGCCCACCAGATTGCCCAGATGCTTGATCCCGTTGATGTAGGGGATGGCCGAAGTGATGAGGATGCGCGCCATGTGGGGTTTCCCGCCCTTGTGTCGCCTTTCGCTTACGACAGGGGCGGGCAGAGGGCCAGAGGCGACATTTGACCGGGCTGCGAAACGGACATTCATGGCCTGTCGGCAATTTTCTTCCGGTCCGGTCCTTCAAGGACGTGCGGAACCGGGCGGCCGGACGACTCCATCGAACGAACCCGTCTTGAGTGCCCGACGGCCGCACTCCATCCCGCCTTCGCCCCAGGCGGCGGCCGAAACCGGCTTCCGGTATCCGATAGCCGACCGGTCCTGCCCACTTGAAAACGCATGACGACGCATCGAGTATAATTGCGATCGAAGGAGCCATGTTCATCGCCAGTTTCATTCTGCGAAAACTTTGCGCTTGCTGTCATGAACGCCGTACCCGTCAGAAGGACGGGGAGGGCAAGCCGATCTGCAAGCTTTGTGCCTTGCTCTCCGAGAAGCGGAAAGTGCCCTCGCGGCTTTTCTGTCCAATCGATTCAGAACCCCTGCAATGGGAGATCTGGCCCGGCAAGGAAGAGTCTGTCGCACAGCGATGTCCCGTCTGCCGCGGTCTCTGGATGGACTACGACGAAGTGACGGCGCTTTCCAGGGAACCGCGCGGGACTGCATCCTCGCGCTGGGTCCGGGTCAGAGGCAATTGGTAACGGATCGATGTGGGAGGGGGCGATGGCGGCGGGGGCGGCGATGGCGGAGGCGGCGGGAAGTGATGCCAGGCCGTTTCGGCCGGTAGCCGAACCGAACGTCGATCCGTTGCTTCGGTATCCCATGCGGCCCATGGGGCGTGCTGTTCAGCCTACGATGCCCGGCGATCTTCGCAAGCGCGACCGTCGGCATTGCCGCCGAGCATCTGACGTGCGGGTGCGATCACGAAGGCCCCGATCTGCGTCGCTGCCTGGGCGTCATTCTTTCCGCCGTATCTTCCTGTCGCGTCTGCCGCCCAGAAGCCGCCCTATGGTAAACGATGTGCGGGGCGCCCAGACATAGGGCGTGCGGGTTTCACTGGGGCGGCGCCGCGTCCGCGACAGGCCGAACGCGATCAGCAGCACATGCGCCACGCCGACGAACGCGAACATCGCCGAGGGGCCATAGAGGTCTATCAGGCCGGAGACCATCAGCGGCGAGGCGATCGCGCCCACCGCATAGAGAAACATCAGCGCTGCCGAAAGTTCGACCCGTTCGTGCGACTGCGCGAAATCGTGGGCATGGGCGACTGCCACCGAATAGATCGGGAACGTCGCCAGACCGAACAGCCCGGCCCCGAGCATCACCGCGCCGGTGCCCCGGGTCGACAGCGCCACCGCA
>JBGTLJ010000552.1:0-6414 GCA_041744175.1 Oceaniglobus sp.
GGCATCGCCGAGTGAATGCCGATGTCGATCGACGCGACATCGTATCCGATCTTGCCGCCCCCGGCGATGGTGACGGTCCGCGCGTCGCGATCCAGTGCCTCAGCCATCCCGAGGATGATCCGCGCCCCGGCAAAGCGGGCAAGGCGCATGAGGTTGATTTCAAGGGCGGATCGTGTGTAGTGACCGGCCACGAACCCGGGCAGCATACCGGTATAGGGCGCGGTCGGTCCGGGATTGATCAGGGTCAGCCGGACGCCGGGCAGCGGGTTCATGCCCCATGCCCGCAACACGAGCGCGTGGGTATGACCGCCGCCGATCAGGACGATATCTCTGGTCAGCGGAAGCTGCGCAGGCATTGCGGGCATCGGGCATCCATCCTCGGAACGCCCGCAGTGCTAGGGCCTTGCGGGGTGAATGACCAGCGGGGCGCGCGCCGGGCACGGCGATGTGAGGATTGCGGCGGAGATCGCCAGCCCTGCCGCATTCGGGCGCCGCGGGCCGGACGGTCCGATCCGTCGGCGCGGCGCAAAAAAGGGCGGGCCTAACGGAACAGGTCCATCTCTGACCCGGCGGACCGTGTTTCCTGGATCTTGCGCGTTCCGTCATAGGCTGCGGACGGAACCGGGCGTTCGGATGACGCCACGGGCGCGGCAACGCCGAACTGCGCGGACTGCGCGACCACGTCGACCTCTGGCACCGGCATTTTCAAGCTTTCGTCGGCGGCAGCGGTCTGGTCGCCCGTTGGCGCCCGATCGACCCTTGCGGCATCTCCCTGCATGACGTCCGAGCGCATTTTTTCAAGCGGGGTCTTGTCGAAGGTCGGACGCGGACCCGTGAGCAGCGGATCGCGGGCGGATACGTCCGGCACGTCCTTGGGTTTGAAGGTGGATGCATCGAGACGCGCCGCCCCGATCTGTGTCGCATCGACGATGGCGCGGGCGGTTTCGACATTCGATCCCACAGACGGGGTTTCGCCGCGCGCCTTCGCAGAGGCCCGCAACTGGGCCTGGGCATTGCGCACGGCATCTATGGCGTCCGTGGCCTGTCCGCCCTGAGCGGACACCGGAACGAGAGAGTGAATCATCAGACATGTCCTTTCTTCGCGTGCAGACAGAAACGGATTACGGCGAGGTTACTCTGCGAATCCTAATGCATCGTAAACCCGGGCCGGAACACACGGGTCCGTTGCGATATTCTGAACGGAATTTGCATGTCGGCAGGGCGATTGTGGCGCATCCTTGACGGTGGTCGTCACAATCCATGCAGGCCAGCGGCTTTGGCGGGGGCGATGTCTGATCATGCGATTGTCGCGAAACATCATGAAACCGACCTCCGCGCGGAGTGGCGGCTTTCGGCACGATCCGGAAAACATCGGGGATCACGGCGTGTTGGCCTCGGAATCTCAAGCGGCAGCCAAAGTCTGGCAAGTCACGTTCGATGGCTTGTCCATGCGGTCAGCCTATGGCGACGCCCGGTGAAAGGTGAAGTCCGCGTTGCAGGTTTCGGCATCCATGGCGCAACCCCCGAGATCGGATCGGTGCTGCGGACGCCGCCCCGACCGGGATCTGTCGGGTGAAAAAAGTGTTTCAAATGCGGTGCAGCAGCCCCGAACGCCGGGCCCTGACCATCCGAATGCGAATGCCTTGACTGGCGATGATCGTCTGATAGCGTTAAGTCGGCAGCCGGGTCAGACACTTGCGCAGGCCGAGCAACGCACTCAGGAGATTTCATGCCAGCCGCCCTGTCCGCCCCCGGCGAAAACCTCAAGATCGACGGCGCGCGGCTTTGGGACAGCCTGATGGAGATGGCACGGATCGGCCCCGGGATCGCCGGCGGCAACAATCGCCAGACCCTCACAGACGAGGACGGAGAAGGGCGCAGCCTGTTCCAGAAATGGTGCAAGGCGGCGGGATGCACCATGGGTCTGGACCGCATGGGCAACATGTTCGCCCGGCGCGAGGGATCGGACAGCGACGCCTTGCCGGTCTATGTGGGCAGCCACCTCGACACGCAACCGACCGGCGGAAAGTACGACGGCGTGCTGGGCGTGCTGTCCGGGCTGGAAGTGATCCGAACCCTGAACGATCTCAACATCCGCACGAAACACCCCATCGTGGTGGCGAATTTCACCAATGAGGAAGGCACCCGGTTTGCCCCCGCCATGCTGGCCTCCGGTGTGTTCGCGGGGCTGCACGATGAGGAATGGGCCCATGGGCGGACCGATGCCAAGGGCCTGAAGTTCGGCGACGAACTGCGGCGGATCGGCTGGCAGGGCGACGAGGAGACAGGCGCGCGCAAGATGCACGCGTATTTCGAACTGCACATCGAGCAGGGTCCGATCCTGGAGGCCGAGGGCAAACAGATCGGCGTTGTCACCCACGGTCAGGGCCTGTCCTGGATCGAGGTCACGATCACCGGCCGCGACAGCCACACCGGATCGACACCGATGCCCATGCGCCGCAATGCCGGGCTGGGCATGGCGCGGATCCTGACCCTGGTGGATGAGATCGCGTGGTCCCACAGCCCCCATGCGGTGGGTGCGGCCGGGCATATCGACGTCTATCCGAATTCCCGCAACGTGATCCCCGGCAAGGTGGTTTTCACGGTCGATCTGCGCTCGCCCGATCTGGCGGTGATCGACGACATGGTGACACGGATGCAGGCGGGCGCCCGCGACATCTGCAAGGAACTGGGTCTGGACGTGTCGTTCGAGAAGGTCGGCGGGTTCGATCCCGTCACGTTCGACGAGGATTGCGTGAGCGCCGTGCGCAGCGCCGCCGAGCGTCTGGGACTGAGCCACATGGATCTGATCTCGGGCGCCGGACACGACGCCTGCTGGATCAACCGCGTCGCACCGAGTGCGATGATCATGTGTCCCTGCGTCAACGGGCTGAGCCACAACGAGGCAGAAGAGATTTCGCCGGAATGGGCGGCGGCCGGCACCAACGTTCTGTTTCATGCGGTCGTGGAAACGGCCCAAATACTGGATTAAGGAGGCATCGCATGCCATTGAAATTTTTGATGATCGGAGTGGGGCTTTCGGCCCTTGCAGGATGTGCGGAGATGGGCGAGGGGATCGGACCGCAGGGGCTTCGCAATGTTTCACCGGAGGCGCTGGCGGCACTTCCGCCCGGCATCGACCAGTCGTTCCTGATCCGCGACAGCAACGATTGTTACGGCATAGCGGTGGAGGCGACAGAGCCGCAGACCGGTGTCGCGCTGCTGGGCGCCGACGGCACTCAGGTCTGCGACGCGTGATTTCGGGCGTGACTGCCAATCCGGAATTTTCCGGACCTGACATTGTTTTGGCGGAGTAGGCTGCAATGACACGGACAGTGATCCGCAACGGCACCGTCGTGACAGCCGATCTGAGCTATGCTGCCGATGTCGCCATCGAGGACGGTGTCATCGTCGAGATCGGCAAGGGGTTGGTCGGGGACGAAACCCTTGACGCAACCGGCTGCTATGTGATGCCCGGCGGGATCGATCCCCATACCCATCTGGAAATGCCGTTCATGGGCACCTATTCGGCGGACGATTTTGAATCCGGAACCCGTGCCGCGCTGGCCGGGGGCACGACCATGGTGGTGGATTTCGCACTCCCGAGCCCCGGTCAGGGCCTGCTGGATGCGTTGCAGATGTGGGACAACAAATCGACCCGGGCCAATTGCGATTACAGCTTTCACATGGCGATCACCTGGTGGGGAAGCCAGGTCTTCGACGAGATGGAAGCGGTGGTGCGCGACAGGGGCATCAACAGCTTCAAGCACTTCATGGCGTACAAGGGCGCGCTGATGGTCAATGACGACGAGATGTTCGCGTCGTTCCAGCGTTGCGCCGAACTGGGCGCGTTGCCCATGGTCCATGCCGAAAACGGCGATGTGGTGGCGGATCTTCAGGCCCGTCTGATGGCCGCGGGCAACGACGGGCCTGAAGCCCACGCGTTTTCGCGCCCCCCAGCCGTGGAGGGCGAGGCGACGAACCGGGCGATCATGATCGCCGACATGGCCGGGGTTCCGTTGTATGTCGTGCATACGTCCTGCGAAGAGTCTCACGAAGCGATCCGCCGGGCGCGGCAGCAGGGAAAAAGGGTGTACGGCGAACCGCTCATCCAGCATCTGACGCTGGATGAATCCGAGTATTCGCACCCTGACTGGGACCATGCCGCGCGCCGGGTGATGAGCCCGCCGTTTCGCAACAAGCAGCATCAGGACAGTCTGTGGGCCGGCCTGCAGGCAGGATCACTTTCGGTCGTGGCAACGGATCACTGCGCCTTTACCACCGAACAGAAACGCACCGGGATGGGCGATTTCACCAAAATTCCCAACGGGACCGGGGGGTTGGAGGACCGTATGCCGATGCTCTGGACCCACGGCGTGGCGACAGGACGGCTGACGATGAACGAATTCGTCGCCGTGACATCGACGAACATCGCCAAGATCCTGAATTGCTATCCGAAGAAGGGTGCGGTTCTGGTGGGATCGGACGCCGATCTGGTGGTGTGGGATCCGGAAAAGACCAAGACGATCACTGCGGAAAAACAGCAATCCTCCATCGATTACAACGTGTTCGAGGGCAAGGTTGTGACCGGGCTGCCGCGCTATACCCTGACGCGCGGGCAGGTGGCGGTGCAGGATGGCGAGATGCGGTGTGAAGAGGGGCGCGGGGCCTTCGTGCCCCGGGCGCCCATGACCCCCGTGGGCCGCGCGCTTTCGACCTGGAAAGAGTTGACTGCGCCGCGCAGGGTAGAACGCTCGGGCATCCCCGCCAGCGGCGTCTGATGGCGCAGGACGCCGTGATCGCGGCTCATGATCTGGATCTGGTGTTCCAGACCCGGGACGGCGACGTGCATGCGCTAAGCGATGTATCGCTGGATGTGAACCGGGGTGAGTTCATCAGTTTCATCGGTCCGTCGGGATGCGGCAAGACGACGTTCCTGCGCTGCATCGCGGGGCTGGAAACCGCGACGGGCGGGCGGTTGACCGTCAACGGGATGACGCCCGAAGACGCCCGCAAATCGAGGGCTTATGGTTATGTCTTTCAGGCGGCCGGGCTCTATCCCTGGCGCACGATCGGAAAAAACGTACAACTGCCCCTCGAGATCATGGGGTTCGCCCCGGCAGAGCGCGCGCGCCGCGTGAAGAACGTTCTTGAGCTGGTTGAACTGGGAGGATTTTCCGGAAAGTTTCCCTGGCAGTTGAGCGGCGGAATGCAGCAGCGGGCCAGCATTGCCCGGGCACTGGCGTTCGATGCCGACATCCTGCTGATGGACGAGCCATTCGGCGCGCTGGACGAGATCGTGCGCGACCGGCTGAACGCGCAATTGCTGAGCCTCTGGGAGCGAACGGGAAAGACGATCTGCTTCGTGACCCATTCGATTCCCGAGGCGGTGTATCTGAGCACCCGGATCGTGGTGATGAGCCCGCGTCCCGGACGGATCGCCGAGGTGATCGACAATCCGCTGCCGCGCTTGCGTCCGCTGGACATCCGCGACACTGCGGCATTCATCGATGTGGCGCACCGGGTGCGCGAGGGTCTGCGGGCAGGACATCTGGATGGCTGAACCGACAGTCCGCGCTGCGTATGGAATAACGATGACACCGGCATGTCCGACCGCATGTCCCACGATCCAGCAGGGCGGGCGATGATCCGTCTGCGGCAGAGTGCTGCTGCGGTCGCTGTGGTGCTGATCGCGCTGGTCGCGGTGTGGTATCTGGCGGCGATCTGGATGAACAGCCAGTGGACACTGGATCAGGCGGCGCGTGCGGGAAACGATCCGGGACTGGCCGGGATCGTCGCCGACACCATGGCGCAGGAGCGCCCGGTTCTCCCCGCGCCGCACCAGGTGGCGGCGGAGTTCTGGGATCTGACCGTCAACAAGGCGGTGACGTCGCGCCGAAGTCTGGTCTATCACGCCTGGGTGACGCTGAGCGCGACCATCCTTGGGTTCGCCATCGGCACCGGGCTTGGCGTCCTGCTGGCGCTTGGGATCGTGCACAACCGGGCAATGGATCTGGGGGTGATGCCCTGGGCGATCGCCAGCCAGACGATCCCGATCCTTGCCCTGGCGCCGATGATCATCGTGGTCCTGAATTCGGTGGGAATTTCAGGCCTTTTCCCCAAGGCTGTGATCAGCGCCTATCTGTCGTTCTTTCCGGTTGCGGTGGGCATGGTCGCGGGGCTGCGCAGTCCGGACGCGATGCAGATGGATCTGCTGGCGACCTATGGCGCGTCGCGCGCGCAGGTCCTGTGGAAGCTGCGTCTGCCCGCATCGATGCCGTATCTGTTCGCCTCGCTGAAGGTGGGGATCGCGGCGGCGCTTGTCGGGGCGGTGGTGGGCGAACTGCCGGTGCAGCAGGGCGGGCTGGGCGCGCGGCTGCTGGGTGGGTCGTATTACGGGCAGACGGTGCAGAT